>NZ_LSMM01000083.1:0-17656 GCF_001566815.1 Marinobacter sp. Hex_13 | reverse complement strand
GTTCGTCCCCTGGAAGGGAACTCCTACTGTTACAACGGCTTGATAGAAAGCGCGTTGCTGTGTTCTCTGCCCAAAAGTTCCCGCTGAAATAAAAACTTCACATTAGAGCAACTTTTCCGTCACGCTAACTCCCCATACTGCGCCACCAAGCAGTAAACGATACCTCCGGTTCGGGGGGTCTCATTCACGCTGTTGCTTTGCATACAAATATTGCCTGATTGAAGGAGTGTTGGAATGAAGAAGAACTTGCTTGCGATCGCTGTGGGGGCCGCTGTTGCATTTCCTGGCCTGGCTCTGGCTGACGGTCCGACTGTATACGGTAAAGTGAACGTTTCCCTGGAAAACTCTGACGTTGACGACGGCACCACCAGCGAAGACACCTGGGAGCTGAACAGCAACGCATCCCGTCTGGGTGTGAAGGGTGATTTCGACCTGGACGTGGCTAACCTGAAAGCTATCTATCAGGCTGAATTCGAAATCAGCGTGGATGATGGCGACAAGAGCGGCCAGACTTTCACCCAGCGTAACATCTACGGTGGCCTGGAAGGTTCCTTCGGTACCATCAAAGCGGGTAAGTTTGACACCCCGACCAAGAAAGCACAGGGCAAAATCGACCAGTTCAACGATATCGGCGGCGATATCAAGAACGTACTGGCCGGTGAAAACCGTGTTTCCAACATCATCCAGTACAGCACTCCCAAGCTGGCCGACATGATCACCCTGAACCTGGCGTTCATCCCGGCTGAAGGTGACGACGTGGATGCGGATGGCGAAGCGGATACCGATATCGCTGACACCACCTCCATCTCTCTGGTTGCCGAGAAAGACATGTTCTACGGCGCCATCTCCCGCGATACCGACATGTCTGACGAGCTGATCGCTGACAGCACCGGCATCGAAAGCCTGGACATCACCCGTGTTGCCGCTGGCCTGAAGCCGGGTAACTTCGAGCTGGGCGCTCTGTACCAAATGGCTGAAGAAACTGAAGGCGAAGGCGAAGATACCTCCATCGTTGTCAGCGCAGCCATGAAGATCGACCGCGTAAAACTGAAAGCCCAGTACGGCATGACCGACGGCGATCAGTCTGACGAAGAAGTGACTCAGGTAAGCCTGGGCGCAGACTACAAACTGGCCAGCGCCAGCAAAGTCTATGTCTACGGTACCCAGCTTGAGTTCGACCTGGCTGACGAAGAAGAGACCATCATCGGCCTGGGCATGGAACACAAGTTCTAAATAAGAATAAGGCCGGCGGGGGCTTGCTCCCCCGGCCAAGCTTTTCCTCGACGCAAGTGACAGCTGCCCGCCTTATGGCGGGCTTTTTTTGTTTTGGCTGGCGACGAGTCGCCTCAAATCGTTCGCCATGCAAGCATAGCTCCTACAAAACAAACGCGAGGTCCGCTGTAGGAACGGAGCGTAGCGGAGTAACGCACGTAGTTCCGTGCGGCCCAAAGGGTGAGCGTAGCGAATAAACTATGCTTGCATGGCGAACCACCCCAATTCGTTTCAAACACGGTTCCGTCCTCGTATTTCGTAAACCTCGCAGATATCCCCAGTCCATAAAGTCCCATGCCTACAGATAAATAAGAGATTGCCGATACCGCGTTCCCGCTACGCCATGAAAACTGGCGGCATGACGACAATATTTCGGGGTGAAAATCTGCGTAAAGGTAGGTGCAGCCAGATAGGAAGAACCTATCTGGTTACCTGTGTGACTGCAGCAAGATCTCCTTTTTTTCTGAATCATCAAATAGCCCGCCACCTTTGCAGGGCAATTCACTATTCTGATCAGATAGCGGCCAGCCATACCTGGTGTTATGTGGTGATGCCAGACCACATGCATTGGTTATTTTCCCTGCAGGAAACCTATGCGTTGTCGCAGACGGTCAGAATGATCAAAAGCCGCGCCTCCAGGCTTGCCGGCATTCCTCTCTGGCAGAGAGGATTTCATGACCATGCGCTGCGTGCTGACAAGGACCTGCTGCCGACGGCGAGGTACATTATCGCCAACCCGCTTCGGGCCGGCCTGGTTGAGCGGGTAGGGGAGTACCCCTATTGGGATGCGGCCTGGCTGTAAGATATTAGCGGGTTATTGATGGTCGGGAATGGCGTCGGTTCGCCATGCAAGCATAGCTCCTACAACCGATCCTTCTGCATGCATGGCGAACTGGTTGTTACGCTTTTGACCTCTGGATAGGGTGGCAACCCATCAAACCGTCTGGCTGTGACGCTCCCCAATGGCACGGACCTTTTTTCCCGACAAGTCATGGCATCCTCTTTGCACGTCTGTTATCAAGAACCTTCCAAGCCAACGCGCCAGGACGAGGTCACGGATGAAACAGACGCATTACCACACCTGCAATCTCTGCGAAGCCATGTGTGGCATCGAGATCGAGCATCGCGGCGATGAGATTCTGGCCATCCGGGGAGACAAGGACGACCCGTTCAGCAGGGGCCATATCTGCCCCAAGGCCGTGGCCCTGCAGGACCTGCACCACGATCCGGACCGCCTGCGCCATCCGGTGAAACGCACCGCCGACGGCTGGGTGCCGATCAGCTGGGATGAGGCCCTGGACGAGACGGCCCGGCGCCTGCACAACATCCAGGAAGTGCATGGCAAGGATTCGGTGGCGCTGTACTTCGGCAACCCCACCGCCCATAACCATGGCGCGCTCTTTACCCTGTTGCCCTTCGTCAAGGCCCTGCGCAGCCGCCAGCGCTACAGCGCCACGTCCGCTGACCAGCTACCTCACCAACTGGCCACCTGGCAGCTATTCGGCCACCAGGCCCTGTTTCCCATCCCGGATGTGGACCGCACCGATTACTTCCTGATCATCGGCGGTAACCCGTTGGCCTCCAATGGTTCCATCATGACCGTGCCGGACGTGAAAGGGCGCCTCAAGGCCCTGCAGAAACGCGGGGGCAAGGTGGTGGTCGTCGATCCGCGCCGCACCGAGACCGCCAAAATGGCCGACGAGCACCATTTTGTCCGCCCCGGTACCGATGTGTACCTGTTGCTGGCCATTGCCCAGGTGTTGTTCGAGGAGCTGCTGGTGGCGCCCGGCAAGCTGGACCCCATACTCGATGGCAAAAAGGACCTGGCCCGCCTGGTGGTGAACTGGACACCGGAAAAAGTGGCCGAGACCGTGGGCATGACCGCGGGTGCCATTCGCAAGCTGGCCCGCGACATCGCCGCGGCACCCCGTGCGGCTATCTACTCCCGGGTGGGCGTCACCACCAGTGCCCACAGCACCCTCAGCGCCTGGCTGGTTTATCTTATCAACATCCTCACCGGCAACCTGGACCGGGAAGGCGGTGTCATGTTCACCAAGCCCGCCTTCGATATCGTGGCCCTGGGTGCCCTCAGCGGCGACACCGGCAGTTTCGATCGCTACCGCAGCCGGGTCCACGGATACCCGGAATTCGGTGGCGAATTCCCGGTGACCACCCTGGCCGATGAAATGCTCACCCCGGGCAAGGGGCAGGTGAAAGCCTTTGTGTCCCATGCCGGTAATCCGGTGTTGTCCTGCCCGGATGGCCGCAAGCTGGACAAGGCCCTGGGGCAACTGGATTTCATGGTCAGCATCGACTTCTACATCAACGAAACCACCCGCCACGCCGATATCATCCTGCCGCCCACCGGCCAGCTGGAGCATGCCCAGTTTGATCCCATCTTCCAGGCCGTGGCGGTGCGCAACGTGGTGAAGTTCACGCCACCGCTCGTGGCCAAGCCGGAAGGATCCCTCCACGACTGGGAAATCCTCAATGGTCTGACCACAAGGCTGAACCGCCTGCGCGCCCGGGACCGCAGAACCCGCCTGCAAATAACCGCCAGCGACCGTTTTGTGCGCAAGCTGGGTGACCGCGGCCTGGTGGACCTGGGCCTGCGACTGGGCCCATACGGTACCGCTGGCAAGGTGCTGGATGACTTGCGGCGGGACGGGCTGCATTCCTTGCCGACAGTGGCGTGGAAGGTGCTTAAAGGGCAGCGCAAGGGGCTTACCCTGAAAAAGCTGCTCGCCGAGCCCCACGGTATCGATCTCGGCCCGCTGGAGCCCATGCTTCCCGAGCGGCTGTATACCCGGGACCAGCGTATCAATCTGGTGCCGGCCCTTTATTTTCGTGCCCTGCAGGGCCTGCCTGCCCCCAGGCCGGTGGCGCCGGACCAGATGCTGATGATTGGCCGTCGCCACATCCGCAGCAACAACTCCTGGATGCACAACAGCCAGCGGCTGGTGAAAGGCAAGGGACGTTGTAACGTGATGATTCACCCGGAAGATGCCGAGCGGCTGGCCGTGGCCGACGGTGACGACCTGGTGGTCAGCACCCCGTCTGGCACCTTGACCCTGCCGGCCTGGGTTTGCGACGACATCATGCCCGGTGTCATCAGTGTGCCCCACGGCTGGGGGCACGACCGCGAAGGCGTGAAACTGGGCGTCGCCCGTCGGGTGGCGGGGCAGAGCGTCAACGACATTATCGGCAGCAACCGGGTCGAAGCCGTCACCGCCATGGCCCAGCTCAATGGCATCCCGGTAACCGTGGAGCCCGCCAAAGCCCCCAAGCGCCGGAAGAAGGCGGGGTAGTGCGTAAGCTTGAGCGTTGCAGGTGCGGCAAAACACATTGCGGCCAGGGGAGGTGATCACAGGCCCCCGTCAATGCTCTTAAGCCGCTGTAGTTGTAGGAGCTATGCTTGCATGGCGAACAACCCCGGCCCGGTTCGCCATGCAAGCATAGCTCCTACAGCATCCCCCTTCAGGTCATCGGCCATCCGGTGTCTCACCAGACCGCTCCCTCTAAAACGCATTCACCTCGCCTTGTCCCGGCTTGCGGCATGCTTTGAATAAAGGAGATCCCCAATGCGCCGCATCCTAATCATTGCGAGTCTGATCATGCTGCAAGCCTGCCAAACCCACCCGCAAGACCCGATTCAGATTGCCGATAATCTGAACCTGGACCGTTTCATGGGCGATTGGTACGTGATCGCCAACATCCCCACCTTGCCGGAAAAGGGCGCCTACAATGCGGTGGAAAACTACAAACGCATCGGCCCCAACAAGATCGCCACCACCTTCACCTTCCGCAAGGGCGGCTTTGACGGGGAATTCAAGCGGATGACCCCCACCGGCTTCGTCAGTGACGTGGATCCGGCCATCTGGGGCATGCGCTTTATCTGGCCTTTCAAGGCGGACTTCCGCGTGCTCTACGTGGACGAGGACTACCAGACCACCATCATTGGCCGCGAAAAACGGGATTACCTGTGGATCATGGCCCGCCAGCCACAGATCAGCGATACCACCTTCAGCAAGCTGAAGGACATCGCCCGCGACCGGGGCTACAACCTGGAGGAGCTGCAGGAAGTGCCACAGCAGTGGGATGAATAACCCGCCGAGGTGACTTGCCCTTCGCCTTGCGAGCAAGGCTCCAACGGTTGCGGTTGCGTTAGACCGAGCCCGAGCCGAGCATATCTCCCCGTTGGAGCTTTGCTCGCAAAGCGAATTGGCGGGTAACGGAGCGTACCGCCTGCTCTTCGTGTTGCCTTTCAGACTTTACTGGCAACCCCTTCCAATGGCTCCCGTTATCCCCCCCCCCTTGAAATCCGGTGCCAACCCACCATCACTGAACTACCAGTCATGACAAGGAAGGAGCCCCCATGAAAGTCCTGATCGCCGGTGCCAACGGTAAAATCGGCCGTCGCCTGATTCCTCATCTGGTGGCCGACAATATCGAGGTGCGGGCCATGGTCCGTGATCTCAGCCAGAAAGCCGACCTGGCGTTACTGGGTGCCCATGAAGTCGTGGAGGCAGATCTGGAGGGTGACTGCAGTGAGGCCCTGGAAGGCCAGGATGTGGTCATCTTCACCGCCGGTTCCGGCCCCCATACCGGCCCGGAGAAAACCATCGATGTGGACCAGAACGGTGCCATCAGCCTGATCGACCAGGCTAAAGCGCAAGGGGTAGAGCGGTTTATCATGGTCAGCTCCATGCGCGCGGATGACCCGGAATCCGGCCCGGAGAAGCTGCGCCATTACTTCGTTGCCAAGGGCAAGGCCGACGACCACCTGCGTGCCAGCGGGCTCAACTACACCATCGTCCGCCCGGGCCGGCTCACCGAGGAGCCGCCCCTGGAGAAAGTGGAAATTGCCGAAAAGTTAAAGGATTTTGGTGATATCTCCCGCGAAGATGTGGCGAAAGTCCTCTCGGAAACCACCCGCCGTGCGTTGCACAACAAGGAATTCGACGTTATTTCCGGCCCAACCCCTATTCGCGACGCCCTTGATGGCCTCTGAGCCAAAAAGCTCCGGCTGACCAATCGTAGGAGCCATGCTCGCATGGCGAACAGCTCCCCCCCCCCCTTTCGCCGTGCAAGCGTAGCTCCTACAGCTCGATATTCCGCCCCGGGTTAACGACCGAGCCCCGTTGGAACGAGCGAAGCGAATAATGTTGCCCACAAAGCGAATGCCCCGAAATCGTGCACATAATGCACTGTGACATATAAATGGGCATGCAGTGTTCACAGAATCCACGTCACCAAAATGTAAAGTTGGCTCCAAACTGTCATAATTCTGCTAAATTACTGCCCCAAACTGGGACCGCTGATGTGGGGCTGCCTGATAGTTTCCTGTTTTGTCCGCTAGCCTGCGAATGGGTATGGATCGTGCAAAGACGATCCGGTCTTTGATGCTTGGCCGGCAGGATTGTCTGGCAGGCTTCTGAATTCTTTTGCGCTTGGTGTTTCCGCTCCGTACAATCCCGCGCTCACAGGGAGTGTGGACTGGATCACATTTTGTCTAGGGATGATTATGACGCCGGATCTGGTGTTTACAGTCGCAGTGCTGCTCATGGTGCTGGCGGCCTTGGCCAGCAACAGGGTTCCGGCAGACGTGACCATGATGGCGGCGCTGACACTGTTGCTGCTTTTCGGTGTCATTAGCCCCTCTGAAGCACTGGAAGGCTTCGCCAACCCGGGCCTCATGACCATTGGTGCCCTCTATGTGGTAGCAGCGGCCCTGCGCGATACCGGTGCAATTTATTGGGTTGCCCACCGATTGCTTGGCTCCCCCAAGACCCTGCTCGCCAGCCAGTTGCGCATGCTGGCCCCGACATCCCTGCTCAGCGCTTTTCTGAATAACACCACCGTCGTGGCCATGATGATCCCGGCCGTTCAGGACTGGGCCCAACGTCTGCGCCTGTCACCGTCCAAATTCCTGTTGCCGCTCAGCTATGCGGCTATCCTCGGTGGCACCTGTACCCTGATTGGCACCAGCACCAACCTGGTCGTGGATGGCCTGGTTCAGTCCCACGGTATGGAAGGCTTTGGCATCTTCGACCTGGCCTGGGTCGGGGTGCCGTTGCTGCTGGTGGGCAGCCTCTACCTGATATTCCTGGGTCGCCACTTGCTGCCTGACCGTGAAGGTCTGGTCGAGCAGCTGGAAAACGCCCGCGAATATCACGTTGAAATGATTGTGCCGGAAAACAGCCCCTTGGCTGGCAAAACCATCCGCGAAGCCGGCTTGCGTAACCTCACCTATGGGTATCTGACTGAGATCCAGCGGGGCGACCGTTTGCTCACCGCCGTCGGTGCTGACACGGAGCTGGCCGACAACGACATCCTGGGTTTTATCGGCGCCCCTGAATGCGCCCGTGAACTGCAGCGCATCAATGGCCTGATGCCGGCCCACGGCGCCGCCCACAAGCTCGCCCTCAATAATCACCAGCGTTGCCTGGTGGAAGTCGTGCTGGGGCCGGACTTCCCCGCGCTGGGCAAAACCGTGCGGGAATCGGCTTTCCGAACCCGCTATCAGGCAGCCATTCTCAGTATCAGCCGCAACGGCAAACGCTTGAGCGGCAAGGTCGGCGACATCCTGCTGAAAACCGGCGACACCTTGCTTCTGGAGACAGGCAAGTCCTTTGTCTCCCAGTATCAATACCGCCGCGACTTCATGCTGGTCAGCCCGCTTCAGGATTCCTCGCCGCCGGATTTCCGCAAGGCGCCGCTGGCGATTCTGGCGTTGGTTGGCATGTTGCTGACTAACGCCTTCGGCTTGCTTTCCACTCTGGAAGCCGCCATGGTTGCCGCCGGTTTTCTGCTGGGCACACGCTGTGTCACCGCCAACCGGGCCAGGATGACCGTCAGCGTGAATATGTCCGTGCTGATTGTGATTGGCGCTTCTTTTGCAGTGGGTGTAGCGGTGGAGCAAAGCGGCACCGCCGCCTGGATTGTGGACAGTGTGTTCTTGTCCGGCAATCTGAGCCCCTGGACCGCGTTGATTCTGGTTTACTTGATCACCGCATTATTCACCGAACTGATTACCAACAACGCCGCCGCGGTGCTGATCTTCCCGGTGGCGCTGGAAGTGGCAGAGAAATTCGGCGTCAGCCCGCTACCGTTCATCGTGGCGGTCATGTTCGCCGCCTCTGCCAGCTTCATGACCCCCCTGGGGTACCAGACCAACCTGATGGTCATGGGCCCGGGGGGGTACAAGTATGTGGATTACCTGAAAGTCGGACTGCCAATGAGCTTGATAGTCGGCGCAGTAAGCCTGCTGCTCATTCCGCTGTTCTGGCCGTTTTAACCGACCGGGCGAACCGGTAAAGCAAGAGGAAAGACCATGAGTACCCCTTACCAGGAGCGCGACAACGAGTCCAAAGCCCATGTGGTATGGCACCAGACCCACATCAGCAAACAGGATCGTGCAGCACAGAAACAACAGAAGCCTGTCTGCATCTGGCTGACCGGCCTGTCAGGCGCTGGCAAGTCCACCATCGCCAACGCTCTGGAAGTGGCCCTCACCGAGCAAGGCAAGCACACCTACCTGCTGGATGGCGACAATGTGCGCCACGGCCTGAACAAGAATCTGGGCATGAGCGATGACGACCGCGCCGAAAACATCCGCCGTGTGTCCGAAGTGGCCAAACTGATGGTGGATGCAGGCCTGATCGTTGTCACCGCCTTTATCAGCCCCTTCCGCGCCGACCGTGATGCGGCCCGCGCCCTGTTTGAAGACGGCGAGTTCGTAGAAATCTTTGTCCACGCGCCCCTGGAAGAGTGCGAAAAGCGCGACCCCAAAGGCCTGTACAAGAAAGCCCGTGCTGGCGAAATCAAGGAATTTACCGGTATCGACAGCCCTTACGAGGCGCCGGAAAAACCGGAAATGGTCATCAATACCGCAGAAAACGATATTGAGGCCTGCGTTCGCGAAATCATGGCCCAATTGGCTATCTGAGTCTGACGTCGGCAATGCAATTCAACGGGAATGTTGAGAGGTAACATGCAGCCAGGGAACGCGGAAAGCCGAGATCAATCAGCCCCGGCCCCTGGCTGGTATGTGATCCAGTGTAAGCCCGGCCAGAACGAGCGGGCTTACCAGAACCTGATCAACCAGGGCTATCACTGTTTCTCCCCGCAATTGACGGTGGAGAAAGTGGTGGCCGGACGCCGTGCCACCCGGGTTGAGCCGCTGTTCCCCGGGTACCTGTTTATCCAGTTGCAAGAAGGTGTCGAAGACTGGGGTGCCATTCGCTCTACCCGGGGCGTGCTGCGCCTGGTGCGTTTCGGCATGAAGCCGATACCGGTACCCAACGACGTCATTCATAGTCTGATGCAGCGCAGCGTAGAGGCCGGCCAGTCACCCGCACCGGCCTTCGCAAGAGGCCAGGCGGTCAGAATCGCCCACGGACCTTTCGCCGATCTCCATGCCGTGTTTGAAGGGTTCCGGGGAGAAGAGCGGGCCGTGGTGCTCTTGAACCTCCTGGAAAAACACCACCGCCTGACTCTGAACATCAGCGAACTTTGCCCGGCCTGAGCCGGGCGAAATGCTTGTAAAAACTTGTATTGCGCGGCTGTGGCCGCAATGTGCCGGTGATACCGTCACGAAACTGTAAGCCGGGGTTGGCCCGGTAGAGGTAGCAAAAAAATGGCAGTGAACAAAGCCAGAAAGCGCTGGATTTGGGTCAGCGGGGCGGTAGCGTGTCTGATGGCACCGGCCCTGTTTGCGGCCCCCTGGATCGAGACAGGCGATAACCGCAGCCGCCACGCCGTGCAATGGTTGGTAGATCGCGGCGAGCTGAATGTGCCGGTCACCACCTGGCCGGTCATGTGGGCGGGCATCGCCGGTCAGGAACTGGGCTCATCGCAGGAAGCGGCCTATCTGAACATGGAAGCCCGCCAGACCTTGATGCGCGGTGGCGAAGTCCGCATGGGCCTGTTCGCAGGCAATGCCCCGCAGGTATTCCGAGGCTATGGCGCCAGTCCACGGGAAGACACCACTGCCGAAGTGGAAGCGGAAATGGTGGGTAACCGATTCGCCGCAGGCATCACCGCTGCCTGGACCCCTGACCCGGAATTCGACGACAAGGAAGCCCGCTTCGATGGCAGCTACCTGGCCGCAAACCTGGGCAACTGGGTCGGCGGTGCCGGCATGATCGACCGCTGGTGGGGGCCGGGTTGGCAATCCAGCCTGATTCTTTCCAATAACGCGCGCCCCGTGCCCAGTGCATGGCTGTCTCGAAAGAATCCCAAAGCCTTCGACAGCCCCTGGCTAAGCTGGATCGGCCCCTGGCAATTCGTCGCCTTTGCCGGCCAACTGGAAGAAGAGCGAACCATCCCCAATGCCAAGCTGCTGGGGGCCCGCCTGAGCTTCCGCCCGGTGAAAGGCCTGGAGCTGGGCCTGAGCCGCACCGCCCAATGGGGCGGCGATGGTCGCCCACAATCGTTCGATTCTTTCGTGGATCTGGTCCTGGGCAAGGACAATCGGGGTAGCAGCGGCATCAGCGAAGAAAATGAGCCTGGCAACCAGCTTGGCAGCGTCGACCTGCGCTATGGCTTTGGGGTTGGCAAGGAGACCATGGCCCTTTATGCCCAGGGCATGGGTGAAGACGAAGCCGGTGGTTTGCCGTCCCGCTGGGTGGTCCTCGCCGGACTGGAATGGACCACGGGGCTGCTGCAAGGGAGGCAGCGCTGGTTTATAGAAGGTTCGGAAACCACAGCTGGGAAGATAGGCGGGGACGAACTCCCTAGCTACACCTACGAGCATGGTATATACGACACGGGCTACCGCTATCGTGGTCGTGTTTTGGCCGCCAGCCCCGGGAACGATACGCGAATGTTCACCCTGGGTTTGTTCCATTATTTCCCCAATGGTCACGAGCTGGAGTTGACGGTTTCTGACATCAATCAGAATCAGGATGGTTCTATTGCCAATAAACCTGTAGCTAAAGGAATTAACTCAGCAATTGACCGCCCCAATTTCAACCGCCGCTTTACCTATGGCACCTTCGCTTACCGGTTTCCGGTGGGTAAAGGCTCACGCCTGTCATTACAAGGCTGGGTGTCCGGCGGTGACAAGCTGCCCACCGGCGAAGACGACAGCGATAAATTCGGCGCCCTGGCAGGCTGGGAGTACCGTTTCTGATGCAGGCGATAACGCACATCAACAACACTCCAGCCGCCGTTGGAGCCTTGCCCGCAAGGCGAATGCCCTCAACGTCGCCATCAGCGCCAGCCCGCCATGGCACCCGCGCTACAGACAAACCAAGAAAGAGCAAAAACAGAATGAAACTGCTACTTACCTTGCTAACTGCCACTTTCCTGACAGGCTGCGCCCTGGCTCCAGGCTCCCACATCAACGGCAACAACAACCGCTGGTATGCCGGCGAACAGGAAGACGCCGAGCCGGAAACCGATTGGCAGGAGCAGGTCAGTATCGAAGCCATCACCCCATCCTTGCTGGGGCGGCTGGCGGAGCCCAAACCGTTGCCCAAGGTAGAATCTGACGAGCTCAAAACTGCCATGCAGGACTATGACTATTACATCGGCATCGGCGATGTACTGAATGTCACTGTCTGGGACCATCCGGAACTGACCATTCCCCAGGGGTCAGAGCGGGCACCGGCGGAGTCGGGCAACTGGGTGCATAGTGACGGCACCATTTTTTATCCCTACGTAGGGAAAATCGAAGTGGCCGGGCTGGATGTGACCGCCGTGCGCGAGAAAATCACCAAAGCACTGGATGCCTACATCCAGCAACCACAGGTAGACGTTACCGTGGCCGCCTTCCGTTCCAAGCGTTCCTACATCACCGGGGCGGTCAATAAACCCGGGCCGGTACCCATTACCAACATCCCTCTCACCCTGCTGGATGCCATCAACAAGGCCGGCGGCCTGGCAGAGCTGGCCGATTGGGAAAACGTGGTGCTTACCCGCGACGGTCAGGAAACCCTGTATTCCCTCAAGCGCCTCTATCAACAAGGGGATCTGACCCAGAACACCCTGCTGCGCGATGGCGATGTGATTCACGTTAACCGCAGCGACGACCAGAAAGTGTTCGTGCTCGGCGAGGTGGTGGAAGCCCAGCCAGTGCCCATCCAGCGTAGCCAGATGACCCTGGCAGAAGCGCTAAGCACCGCCGGGGGGCTGAACGAACTGCAAGCCGACGCTTCCGGCGTGTTCGTCATGCGCCGGGCCCCGGCAGGCTCCGATCTGGTCGCCAACGTCTATCAACTGGACGCCTCCAATGCCATGGCCCTGGTATTGGCAGACCAGTTCCCGCTGCAATCCCGAGACATCGTCTATGTGACCGCCGCCCCGGTAGCCCGTTGGAACCGCCTGATCCTGCAGCTGCTGCCCACGATCCAGGGCCTGCGCAATATCTCTGAAATCGAGTCCAAGAGCTTCCGGACCAATGATTAAGACCAGACCGCTAAACGCCGCTCTCTTTACTGTGGGAAGCGATGCTCGCATCGCGAATACCCCCGCAGGCGCATCGTCATTCCAGAACCCGGCAAACAGGGAAGCGTGTCGGTGCAGCCAGAATAGGGGAGGGCAGGAAAATGTTTAACAAGATCCTCGTGGTATGCGTCGGCAACATCTGCCGCAGCCCCACCGCAGAGGTACTGCTAAAGCATCGTTTGCAGGAAAACGGTAAAGAGATCGCTGTTGATTCTGCCGGCCTGGGAGCTCTGGTCGGCAAGGATATCGAGCCCACCGCCCGGCAGGTACTGGTGGAAAACGGTATCGAGCCTAACCGGCACAGCGCAAAACAAATCAACATAGACATGATCGCCCAGGCCGACCTGGTTCTGGCCATGGAGCAGGCACATCTCCAGCACCTCAACGAAATAGCCCCCCAAGCGCGGGGCAAAACCTTCCTGCTGGGAAAATGGCTGGATAACAAGGAAATTCCCGACCCCTACCGCCAGCAAAAACCGGCGTTCGACCACGCCTACACGCTGATCGACCAAAGCATAGCCGCATGGCTGAAGTACCTGTGAGGCCCGGATGGAAAACAATACACCCATGACACACCAAGAACAGAATAACGACGAGATCGATGTGCTGGCGCTAGCGGGAACCCTGTGGGATGGACGCTGGTTGATTCTGGGCGTCACCATTATGGCAACTATGCTGGGTGTTATTTACGCCTTGATGGCCGAACCCGTCTACCGGGCAGATGCCATGGTGCAGGTGGAGCAGAAAAGCGGTGGCCTGCCAGGAATGTCTGAAATTAGCGAGATGTTTGGTAGTGAATCCGCAGCAGTCACCGAAATTGAGTTAATTAGGTCCCGGGCGGTCATGGGTGACACCGTTGATAGTCTGAATTTAGATGTCGAGATTGAACCTGTACAAGTACCAGTCATTGGTAACTTCCTTTCACGCCATGCTTCTTACGGTTCCGATGGTCTGGCTGAGCCCTGGTGGTCCAGCCACTATGCCTGGGGTGGTGAAAAGTTAAATATCACTCGCTTTGAGGTACCGAGGACGACCTATGGAGATGAATACACCTTGCAAGTCACGGACAAAGGGTGGGTGCTCTATAGTGACAATGGAAATGAAGTCCTAAGTGGAGTGGCGGGGGAGCTGGCGGATAATGGTAGCTACAGCTT
This sequence comes from Marinobacter sp. Hex_13, assembly GCF_001566815.1. Lineage (NCBI taxonomy): Bacteria > Pseudomonadati > Pseudomonadota > Gammaproteobacteria > Pseudomonadales > Marinobacteraceae > Marinobacter > Marinobacter sp. Hex_13. The sequence goes on along the minus strand of NZ_LSMM01000083.1, from coordinate 3,779 downwards.
GTTTGTACAGACAATTAAGGCCCGTCCGAAAACTCACTTTAAAGTGATCAAGAAAGACCGCCTGTCAAAAATTCTAGAGCTTCAGAAAAGTGTCGGAGCCAGCGAAAAAGGTAAGGACTCGGGTATTATTATGTTGAGTTATTCCGACCCTAGTCCCGCGAAAGCTAAAGCTGTGCTGGACCACATTACGCAAACATATGTGCGCAACAACGTGGAGCGAAATAGCGCAGAAGCCTCAAGTTCTCTGGAATACCTCAAAGAACGACTACCAGATGTACGAAAAGACCTGGAAGAGGCTGAAGCCAAGCTCAATCAATACCAAGTCGAAGCAGAATCCGTGAATGTAACAGCTGAAGCTCAGGCGGTGCTCGATCAGATTGTAGAGCTTGAAAAAAACATCTCTACCCTTCAACTGCAAAAAGCCGAGATTGAGCGAAAATTCACCAGGAGTCACCCTAATTACAAGGCCTGGCAGGCCCAAATGGCTGAGCTGCAAGAACGAAGAAAAGAGCTGAATAACCGAATCAGTAAGCTACCAATTACTCAACAAAAAGTAGTAAGGCTTACCCGCGATGTGAAAGTGGGAAACGAGATTTATTTGCAGATGTTGGCCAATATCCAAGAGTTAGATATTGTGCGTGCGGGTACAGTTGGCAATGTTCGTGTAGTTGATGATGCTGCTGTAAATATTTCCGAACCAGTAAAACCGAAAAAAATACTGCTTATTTCTGTATGTATTTTTTTAGGAACTGTTCTTTCTGCTGGAGTGATTTTGCTTAGGGCAATCTTTAACAGAGGGGTGGAAAGTGCGGAGCAAATTGAAAGCCTAGGGATACCAGTTTACGCCACCGTGCCGCTATCCCAGGAACAAAGCAAATTGAATTTGCTACTGAGAAAAAGCCAGGTCGAGCTCAATAAAGATATTCATCTGCTGGCACATGATAATCCTGCCGATCTTGCCATCGAAGCCTTACGGGGGCTTCGTACCAGTCTACATTTTGCCATGATGGATGCTGCTAATAATATCCTAATGTTCTCAGGGCCTAGCCCAAACGTTGGGAAGTCATTTGTGTCAGCTAACTTTGCCGCAGTTTTTGCTCAGTCGGGTAAGCGAGTTCTGGTAGTGGATGGAGATCTGCGTCGTGGAGCCATGCATGAACAGTTTAACATGAGTAATAACAATGGCCTTTCAGAAGTTCTAAGTCGTCAGGCAGATTTAAAGGATGTGGTCACAGAAACGAAAGTTAATGGACTGTATTTCATCAGTCGAGGGTCTGCACCACCGAACCCTTCAGAGCTTTTGATGTCATCAGGCTTTGAAAGTTTTATTGATTCAGTAAAGTCAGACTTTGACCTGATCATTATCGATACCCCGCCTATCTTAGCCGTCACTGATGCCGCTGTGATTGGTCGGCATGCTGGCACAAGCATGATGGTAGTTCGATTTGATATGAATCCGGCCAAAGAAATCGAATTAACCAAGAGTCGATTCGAACAGAATGGTGTTTTGATTAAAGGGGCGGTATTTAATGCTGTTGAGAAAAAGGCTCGTACGATTAATTATGGCTATTACAACTATGATTATCGAAGTAATTAAAGCGAAAGATTTAAACTAGGGGAAAAAAATGGACTTTGAAAGTTCTCTGCCAACAAATAATCTTCCATTGAATAATATGGTGAGACGTTTTTTAAAACGAGGCTTCGATATAGTAGGCTCAAGCGTTTTACTTATTATTCTGGCGCCGGCGATGTTTCTGATCTACATTTTGATTAGGAAAGATGGCCCCCAAGTAATTTTTAGCCATCAGCGAGTTGGTGAGCGAGGTCAGCTATTCGGGTGTCTGAAGTTTAGGACAATGGTTGTCAATGCCCAAGAAGTATTGGCTGAACTGTTGGAAAACGATGAGGCAGCAAGAAAAGAGTGGGAAAAAGATTTCAAGCTCAAATTCGATCCGCGTATTACCAAAATTGGAGCCTTTCTTCGTAAAACATCATTAGATGAACTGCCACAGTTATTCAATGTACTTAAGGGGGAAATGAGTTTGGTCGGCCCCCGTCCTGTGATAAATGAAGAAATGAAAAGATATGGTTCTAACGCAGGTTACTATCTCTCTGTTCGTCCTGGAATGACAGGCTTGTGGCAAGTTAGCGGTAGGAACGACGTTTCATACAGCGAGAGAGTGAATCTTGATATTGAATATGTAACTAAATGGTCATTTTGGGGAGACGTAAAAATATTAGCTATGACAGTAGGGGTTGTTTTAAACAAGGAAGGCTCTTACTAAAAAATGATATTCAGACAGATATTCATGGCCTTAGGAATGAAAGTGATAGGAGAGCTTTTGTTCTCAGGTGGGCTGATTTTTGCAGCTAAATTTTTGACCAGCGAAGATAACGGATATTTACAAGTGTCTGTTTCGGCGGCCATGTTGATGGCTCCTCTTGCTGTGATGGGATTGGGGAACCACATAATAAAAGCCAACCCATCTGCAACTGATTTGGGACAGTTATTAGTAAATTCATTCTTTTTGGTTTTCTGCATTTCGGTGCCTTTATCAGTTATTTCTTTATACTTTTTGGGGCAGCTTGATTTTCTTTCTCTTTTGGGTTTGGCTTTTCTTTGGGGAAGCATGATTTTGATGAGAGATGTTTTTAGGGCAAGAGGGGAAGGATTTTACTCTGACCTAGGCTTTCAATTGGTGAAGGGGTTTGGGGTCTGGGGTGTGATATATATAGCAGTTTTTACCGAAGTGGCTGTTGTTTTCTTGGTCTTGGCTCTTTTGGCGATAATCATTATTCTGGACATTTTTGTATTAAGGTTTATAAAAAAAGTCAGTCTTTCTGGGGCGGTTAACTTTAATGAAGCTATAAAATTGATGAAAGATGCGGGTTCTTTGGGGGCTGCAGGGGCAGCAAAGTTAGCGCTAGATAGAGTTGATATAATAATAGTGGCATCACTAAGTTCTATATCTCAAGCAGGTGCATATGCTGTGATATCTCGAATATCGAACGTTCCTGCAATTGCTATCGAGCCCATACGAAATGTTCTGAGACCATATTTTGCCAGTACTTCAAAAGAAAAGGCACTAAAGTATCGTGATTTGGCGACTTTTTCAGGGTTTGTGATTAGTGCTTTGTTCGTATTTGCCGTTTATTTTGGAGGACAGCATGCTCTCAGCTATCTAGAGATTGATGAGCACAATTTGTATTGGCCGTTGCTTGTACTGGTAGTATCAAAGTCAATTGCCAATATTTTTAGCATATCAGGATCTCTGTTGGTTATGCGAGGAAAAGAAAAATCCTTTATGTGGGTGATGGTTGCATCGCTTGTTTCATTGCTCATTTTGAACAGCATTTTCGTTGAAACTATTCAAGGCTTTGTGGTTCTGTATTCGTCGATAATTGCGATATCTGGATTCTGTGTCTTCTTTGTATCAAGACGTGTTGAATAACATCTCAATGTTAAATGTTTAGAGATTTAAAATGGAAAATAGAGTGGCAAATGTTTTAGAAGCAGTTCGAGGGTTGGCTGCGCTATTGGTGATTGTGCAACATACCACAAATTTCAAAAACACCCATCTTGGATATTATCTTGATATAGGGAAATTCGGGGTGGTTATCTTTTTTTGTATATCGGGATATTTGATGATTGCTTCAGCCAGAAAAAAAAGTCCTGGCGAATTCTTGGTGTCTAGGTTCTTTCGGCTTTACCCTATGTATTGGGTTTCAATTTTCCTTGGAATAATAGTGCTAGGTTTTGATAGTTTGGCTCAGATATT
>NZ_LSMM01000082.1:0-18431 GCF_001566815.1 Marinobacter sp. Hex_13 | reverse complement strand
TTGGCAATCCGATCGGGAATATTGGGCTCAATCCATCGCCAATTGAATTTAAAACACCCAAATGCAACGAACCCCGGAAAACCGGGGTTCGTCAGCAATCTGAGCCCGCTCTGCGGGCTTTTTTGTTTTTTTGCTCAAGTGGTTAGCGAGCTAACCCTTGCTTTATTTATATCGCAAAGTGGTCTATGTTTTAAGGCGAAAGTGAGGAGTGTCCGTTTCGTTACGCGGGCCCAAAAAAGCAATAATGAACAGATAAGGGAAAAGTCATGGCACTGAAACAGAAATTTTCCGCACTTGCAGTTGCAGCAGCGGTCAGCCTTGGAACCGCCTCGACAGCGGTTACCGCGCAGGAGCAGAAATTTGTCACCATCGGTACCGGGGGCGTAACCGGTGTGTACTATCCGGCTGGTGGTGCGATTTGTCGCCTGGTTAACATGGATCGTAAGGAACATGGTATTCGCTGCTCTGTAGAGAGCACCGGTGGTTCGGTCTATAACCTGAACGCGATTCGCCAGGGTGAGCTGGACCTGGCGGTAGCCCAGTCTGACTGGCAGTACCACGCCTACAACGGCACCAGCCAGTTCGAGGAAGACGGAAAGAACGAGAAGCTGCGTGCTGTATTCTCGCTGCACCCCGAGCCATTCACGGTGGTTGCCAGCAAGGGGTCTGGTATCAAGACGTTTGAAGATCTTGCAGGCAAGCGCGTGTCCGTCGGTAACCCCGGTTCCGGCCAGCGCGCCACAGCAGAAGTGCTGATGGACGAAATGGGCTGGACCATGGACAAGTTCTCGCTTCCGGCGGAACTGAAGGCTGCGGAGCAATCCCAGGCTCTGTGTGATGGCAATATTGATGCATTCTTCTACACCGTTGGGCACCCCTCCGGTGCGATCAAGGAAGCGACCACGTCCTGTGACAGTGTGATCGTCAGCGTCAATAACGAAGCGACCAAGAAGCTGGTTGCAGACAACCCATACTACCGTGAAGCGGTGATCCCGGGTGGTATGTATCGTGGTTCTGACGATGACGTGACCACGTTTGGTGTGGCGGCAACGTTTGTCTCGTCTACCGAGGTATCTGAGGACGTAGTGTACGAAGTGGTCAAGGCTGTATTCGAGAACTTTGACAGCTTCAAGCGCCTGCACCCTGCGTTTGCCAACCTGAAGAAAGAAGAAATGGTATCCGACGCGTTGAGTGCACCTCTGCACCCGGGCGCGGCGAAGTACTACAAAGAAGCCGGCCTGATCGACTGATCCTGTAACCGGTAAAACGACACCGCGGGCAGGCCTGCCCGCGGTGTTCTGATCTCCGACCCGCTATATTCTTACAGGACCCAGCTATGACCAATAGCGAACCGAGAGCCGGGGATACCATCGACAGCAAGAAGGTTGCAGAGGTTCTCCAAACCGAGACCGGTGGAAGGGCTGCGACCGGTACGGCTGCAAAGATTCTCTTTGTTGTCCCTCTGCTCTGGTCCCTCTTTCAGCTATGGATAGCGTCACCGCTCCCCTACATTGTTGAGTTCGGTGTTTTTAACTCGACGGAAGCAAGATCCATTCATCTCGCCTTTGCAGCGTTCCTCGCGTTTGCGGCTTATCCCATGATTCGTGGCAGGAATGTTGACCACGTACCGGTTTACGACTGGATTCTTGCCCTGGCTGCCGCTTTTGCAGCCTCTTATCTGTACCTGTTTTATGACCAGCTTGCGACGCGTCCGGGCTCGCCGATTACCCAGGACCTGATCATTGCACTTGGTGGTCTGGTACTGCTTCTGGAAGCAACTCGCCGCGCACTGGGGCTGCCGCTGACCATCGTTGCTGGTGTGTTCCTTATTTACGCGCTGGCCGGCCCCTATATGCCGGATGTGATTTCCCACAAGGGGGCCAGTCTGAGCAAGCTGTCTTCCCATATGTGGCTGGGTACGGAAGGCGTGTTTGGTGTCGCCCTTGGCGTGTCCACCAGTTTTGTCTTCCTGTTTGTGTTATTCGGTGCGCTGCTGGAACGGGCAGGGGCGGGCAACTACTTTATCCAGGTTGCCTACGCCATGCTCGGGCACATGCGCGGCGGTCCCGCCAAGGCCGCGGTGGTATCCAGTGGTCTGAGCGGTGTGATTTCAGGTTCGTCCATCGCCAACGTGGTGACAACCGGCACCTTTACCATCCCCCTGATGAAGCGGGTTGGTTTCCCCGCTACCAAGGCGGGTGCTGTTGAGGTAGCTGCATCCACTAACGGTCAGTTGACGCCTCCCATTATGGGCGCGGCAGCCTTCCTGATGGTTGAGTACGTGGGCATTTCCTACCTGGAAGTGATCAAACACGCCATCCTGCCAGCGCTGATCTCCTACGTGGCGTTGATTTACATCGTTCACCTTGAGGCCTGTAAGCTCAAGATGAAGGGTATTGAACGTCCGAATCGCCCGACTCTCGCGCAGCGTATGCTGAACTGGGTTGTGATCCTGATTGGCCTGAGTGCTCTCACGTTCATCGTGTATTACGGCATTGGATGGTTGAAGGTGGTTCTGGGCGAAGCCGCTGTGTGGGTTCTCGGGCCGCTTCTGCTGTTCATTTACATCGGGCTGGTCTGGTACTCCACCCGCTTTCCGGAACTGGCTCAGGACGATCCTGAATCCTCAATGGATACACTGCCTGACGTGGGGCCAACGGTTAAGACCGGCCTGTACTTCCTGTTGCCAGTGGTGGTCCTGGTCTGGTGCCTGACTGTTGAGCGGTTTTCGCCCCAGCTATCAGCATTCTGGGCCACGGTGTTTATGATTTTCATCGTGATCACTCAGCAGCCACTGAAAGCGTTTTTCCGCAAAAAAGGTCACTTCCTTGCGGAAACAAAAACCGGCCTCGTTGACCTCACCCTCTCGCTGGTAACTGGCGCGAGGAATATGGTTGGTATCGGTGTGGCGACTGCCACCGCCGGCATTGTGGTGGGCACGGTGACGCTGACAGGCATTGGCCTGGTGATGACCCAGTTTGTGGAGTTCATCTCCGGCGGCAACCTGTTGCTGATGCTGGTTTTCACAGCGATTATCAGTCTGATTCTGGGTATGGGGCTTCCTACGACCGCCAACTACATCGTGGTTTCCACCCTGATGGCCCCGGTTATCGTGACACTGGGTGCCCAGAACGGCTTGTTGGTGCCTTTGATTGCTGTCCACCTGTTCGTGTTCTATTTCGGCATACTGGCGGATGATACGCCGCCCGTGGGGCTGGCCGCCTACGCGGCGGCGGCTATATCAGGGGCGGACCCGATACGAACGGGTGTGCAGGGCTTCACGTACGATATTCGGACAGCGATTCTGCCCTTCATGTTCATCTTCAACACCCAGTTGTTGTTGATTGGCCTGACGGGTTGGGTGGATTTGCTGGTGACGGTTGCCAGTGCGGTGACGGCCATGCTGGTCTTCTCGGCGGCCACTCAGGGTTACTGGTTTACCAAGAGCTACAAGTGGGAGTCGGCTCTGCTGCTGCTGATCACGTTTACCCTGTTCCGTCCAGGTTATTGGTGGGACATGGTCTACCCGGCAACGCAGGACAGGCCGGGTACCGAGGTGATTGAGCATATTGAAAATGTGCCCGCAGGCGAGTCCCTGGTAGTGCAGGCATCGGGCATGTCCCTGAGTGGTGACGAGGTTTCCACTTATCTCAGTCTGGAGCTACCCGCAGCGGAATCCCCGGAGGCGAGACTGGCGAGCGCTGGCCTTGAGCTGTCGCGTCAGGACGACACGATGGTGGTGGATTTCGTTGGCTATGGTAGCCAGGCAGAGAACGCCGGCGTCAGCTTCGGCTGGACCATTGATGCCGTGCAGGTTGAGAATGAGCGCCCGCCGAAGGAACTTATGTTCATTCCCGCGCTTATACTGCTTGGTCTTGTCGCGTTCGGCCAATTGCGGCGACGCACACCCGAAGAGGCCAGCGCCTACGGCTGACTCTTTTCCCCTTAAAAGCCCGGCATTAACCTGCCGGGCTTTTTTCTGTTAAACTCCTGCGCGCAACGGTCCGCGGTTTGTATCGCGGCCAACCGTCAACATGTGGTCTTTGGTACGGATCACCTCTGAGTCCCTAGGAGCCTACTATGCCTGTTGTTACCCTGCCGGATGGCAGTCACCGCAGTTTTGCCGAATCTGTTACCGTTCACGATGTCGCCGCAGACATCGGTGCCGGGCTTGCCAAGGCCGCCATTGCCGGCCGTGTAAATGGCCAACTGGTCGATACCAGCTTCCCGATTGAAGAAGACGCTGAGCTTGCCATTGTCACCGAGCGTGATGAAGACGGCGTCGACATTATCCGCCACTCCACCGCACATCTCCTGGCCATGGCGGTCAAGGAACTGTTTCCTTCCGCTCAGGTGACTATTGGTCCGGTTGTGGACAACGGGTTCTATTACGATTTCAAATTCGACCGGCCGTTCACCAATGAAGATCTGAGCCGGATCGAAAAGCGCATGGAAGAGCTGGTCAAGCAGGATATTCCGGTTTCCCGATCGGTCATGTCCCGTGACGAAGCTGTCCGTCTGTTTGATGAGATGGGCGAGGAATACAAGGTTCGCATCATTGAGGATATTCCCGGCGAGGAAGATCTGTCCTTCTACCGCCAGGGTGACTTTATCGATCTGTGTCGGGGCCCTCACGTGCCCAACACCGGCAAGCTCAAGGCCTTCAAGCTGACCAAGGTTGCCGGCGCCTACTGGCGCGGCGATACCAGCAACGAGCAGTTGCAGAGGGTGTATGGCACTGCCTGGGGCAACAAGAAAGACCTGAAGGCCTATCTGCATCGCCTGGAAGAGGCCGAGAAGCGCGACCACCGCAAGATCGGCAAGAAATTGAGCCTGTTCCACATGCAGGAAGAGGCCCCGGGCATGGTGTTCTGGCATCCGGATGGCTGGTCCCTGTATCAGGAGATCGAGCAGTACATGCGTCGCAAGCAGCATGAGCATGGTTACCAGGAGATCAAGACGCCGCAGGTGGTTTCCAGGGCGCTTTGGGAAAAGTCAGGGCACTGGGACAAGTTCAAGGACGACATGTTTACCACGGAGTCCGAGAAGCACGATTACGCCATCAAACCGATGAACTGTCCTTGCCATGTGCAGGTTTTCAACCAGGGCCTGAAAAGCTACAAGGACCTGCCTCTGCGTCTGGCCGAGTTCGGTTCCTGTCACCGTAACGAGGCGTCTGGTGCCTTGCATGGTTTGATGCGGGTTCGCGGATTTACCCAGGACGATGCCCACATATTCTGCGAAGAGAATGCCATTCAGCAGGAAGTGTCTGACTTTATCGGCATGCTCCACGAGATTTATGCGGATTTCGGGTTTACGGAGATTCTTTACAAGCTCTCAACCCGTCCTGAAAAGCGGGTTGGCTCGGACGAAGTCTGGGACAAAGCGGAAGCCGCGCTGGAAGAAGCATTGAACCGGGAAGGCGTTGATTGGGAGCTTTTGCCGGGTGAGGGCGCCTTTTATGGCCCGAAAATCGAGTTTTCGCTGAAAGACTGCATCGGACGGGTGTGGCAATGTGGTACCATTCAGGTCGATTTTTCCATGCCGGGACGGCTGGGTGCCCAATATGTGGCAGATAACTCCGAGCGCAAGACGCCGGTGATGTTGCACAGGGCGGTTCTTGGTTCGTTCGAGCGCTTTATTGGTATTCTCATCGAGGAATACGAGGGTGCTTTCCCGACATGGCTTGCGCCAACGCAGATCGCGGTGCTGAATATTACCGACAATCAGCGGGATTATTGCCAGAATCTTGCGAAAAAGTGGGATTCCCTTGGCTATAGGGTTAATGCTGACTTGAGAAACGAGAAGATCGGCTTTAAAATCCGCGAGCATACTATTAACAAAGTTCCCTTCCTTGTTGTTATCGGCGACAAAGAAGTTGAAAACAACGCCGTTGCGGTGAGAACCCGCAAGGGTGAGGATCTGGGAACTTTATCGCTGGAAGCGTTTGAGCAGCTGATGGCTGACGAAATCAATCGCAAAGGCAGAACCAAAACGGAGATCTGATTATTAAACAGCGAGCGAATCGGGGGCGCACTCCAAAAGCGCCGATCAACGAGAACATTGACGCAACTGAAGTCCGTCTGATCGATGCCGAAGGCAATCAGGTCGGTGTCGTACCGATTGAAGATGCACTCAAGCAGGCTGAAGAAGCGTCTCTTGACCTGGTTCAGGTTACGGATTCCGATCCGATCGTCTGTAAGATAATGGACTACGGCAAGAAAATCTTCGATGAGAAGAAGGCCAAAGCGGCTGCCAAGAAAAAGCAGAAGCAGACGCAGGTCAAAGAGCTTAAGTTCCGGCCAGGAACTGAAGAAGGGGATTATCAGGTCAAACTACGCAACCTGGTACGTTTCCTTGAAAACGGGGACCGCGGCAAAATCACTATCCGCTTCCGTGGACGTGAGATGGCACACCAGGAAATTGGTATGAAGCTCATGAACAGGATCGAAGTGGATATTGAAGAGCTTGCCCAGGTAGAACAGCGGCCGAAAATGGAAGGCCGCCAGATGACCATGGTAGTGGCCCCCCGTAAAAAGAAGTGAACCTGATCCGGTGCTGATCCCCCGCGGTCGCGGGGGATTTGTCGTTCAGGGGCACATTGATATCACTTAAAAACAGAATGCGGAGTTTTAAAAATGCCCAAGATGAAAACCAAAAGCGGGGCCACCAAGCGGTTCAAGAAGACCGCTACTGGCTTTAAGCATAAGCAGTCCTTCACCAGTCATATCTTGACCAAGAAGAGCCCGAAGCGTAAGCGTCAGCTCCGTGGTACCAAGTTGATTGCCAAGTCCGATGTGGCTTCAATCAAACGTATGACGGCGTGCTGATTCAGCCGCTAGCCATTTCTTTTTAGGTTTAAAGGTAGAAGGATTAACGTATGCCTCGCGTAAAACGTGGTGTGGTTGCACGCCGTCGTCATAAAAAGATTCTCAGTCAGGCCAAGGGTTATTACGGAGCGCGTAGCCGCGTCTTCCGCGTAGCCAAACAGGCGGTTATCAAGGCCGGTCAGTACGCTTACCGTGACCGTCGTAACCGTAAGCGCTCGTTCCGCGCACTGTGGATTGCCCGTATCAATGCTGGCGCCCGTGCCAACGGCCTGTCTTACAGCCGTCTGATTGCTGGCCTGAAGAAGGCCAATGTTGAGATCGACCGTAAAGTTCTGGCCGACCTGGCCATGAACGAGCAGCAGGCGTTTACCGCTGTTGTTGAGAAGGCCAAAGCGTCTCTGTGATCGCTTAGCTCTTTCATCGGTTAACCGATCGATTCAGGCGTCTCCATGGGTTCATGAAGACGCCTTCTGATAGGGGAAGGGCGCGCTCTTCCCCTATTTTTGTTTAGAGTGATTCCATTTCTGGATTGGAGCAGGGTCAATGGAAAACCTGGATCAACTCGTTCAGGACGGCCTGGCGGCGGTTGAAAGTGCCGACAGTTTGCAGGCACTGGATCAGATTCGTGTTGAATACCTTGGCAAGAAGGGTGTGATCACCCAGCAGGCGAAGACACTGGGTAAGCTGTCTGCGGAAGAACGTCCCGCCGCCGGCCAGAAGATCAACGACGCCAAGGGGCAGGTGGAGCAGGCTATCAACGCCCGCCGTACAGACCTTGAGCGCGCCGCCATCGAGCAAAAACTCGCCAGTGAATCCATTGATGTGACGCTTCCCGGGCGAGGCCAGGATCTGGGTGGTTTGCATCCGGTTACCCGCACCCTTCAGCGTATTGAGCAATTTTTCTCCCGCGCGGGCTATACCGTGGAGCAGGGGCCGGAAATCGAAGACGACTATCACAACTTCGAAGCTCTCAACATTCCCGGCCACCATCCGGCCCGCGCCATGCATGACACGTTTTACTTCAATCCCGGCACATTGCTGCGAACCCACACCTCACCGGTTCAGATTCGCACCATGGAAGATGGCAAGCCACCTTTTCGGATGATTTGCCCCGGCCGCGTCTACCGCTGTGACTCGGATATGACCCACACTCCCATGTTTCACCAGGTGGAAGGGTTGTTGGTCGAAAAAGACGTGAGCTTTGCGGACTTGAAGAGCACCGTTGAGGAATTCCTGCGGGTATTCTTCGAGCGCGACCTGGAAGTGCGATTCCGCCCATCCTATTTCCCGTTCACGGAGCCGTCCGCCGAGGTGGATATCGAGTGGGGGCGCGAAGAGGATGGCAGCATCAAGTGGCTGGAAGTGATGGGTTGCGGCATGGTTCACCCCAAGGTATTCGAGCATTGCGGTATCGATGCCGAGGAATATCGTGGCTTTGCGTTTGGTCTGGGCGTAGAGCGCCTTGCCATGCTTCGCTATGGCGTGAATGACCTGCGCATGTTCTTTGAGAACGACCTCCGCTTTCTGCGGCAGTTCCGTTGAACACGCCATCAAGGTAAACGATCTAACAGGCAACACCGCATCAGGACAAGGCAGATACCATGAAATTCAGTGAACAGTGGCTACGTGAATGGGTCAATCCGGCGAATGATACCCAGGCATTGATGGATCAGATCACCATGGCGGGTCTGGAAGTTGACGGATTTGAGCCGGTAGCCGGCAAGTTCAGTGGCATTGTTGTGGGTGAGGTTGTGTCGGTATCGCCTCATCCCGATGCGGATAAGCTTCGGGTTTGTCAGGTCAGTGATGGTGCTCAAACGGTACAGGTGGTTTGCGGTGCGCCCAACGTGCGCGACGGCCTGAAAGTGCCGTTTGCCGTCGTCGGAGCGGTGTTGCCGGGCGACTTCAAGATCAAGAAGGCCAAGCTGCGTGGGCAACCTTCGGAAGGAATGCTGTGCTCAGAGTCAGAGCTTGGCCTTTCGGATAGCCATGACGGCCTGATGGAGTTGCCGGACGATGCGCCGGTAGGCCAGGAGCTGAGTGAGTTTCTCAAGTTGAACGACGTCACCATCGACGTGGATCTGACGCCGAATCGCAGTGATTGCCTGTCAATCAAAGGGATCGCCCGGGAAGTCGGGGTACTGAACAGCCTTGTGGTTGAGGGGCCGGAAATTCTCCCCGTGGAAGCAGTGCACTCAGAGGTGCCTGACATCGCCGTGAAAGACCCCGAAGGCTGCCCCCGGTATCTGGGGAGAATCCTGCGCAACGTGGACCTTAGCATTGAATCCCCACTGTGGATGCAGGAAAAGCTTCGCCGCTCCGGGATCCGCTCTATCGACGCTGCGGTGGATGTTACCAACTATGTGATGCTTGAACTGGGTCAGCCCCTACACGCCTTTGACCGTGAGGAAATAGAGGGTGGCATTGTTGTGCGCCGGGCAGTGCAGGGCGAAAAGTTGGTATTGCTGGATGGACAGGAAGTGGAACTGACCCCGGATACCCTGGTTATCGCGGATCACGCCAAGCCGATAGCGATTGCCGGTGTGATGGGTGGCGAGCATTCCGGAGTGAGTGAGCGAACCCGCGACCTGATCCTTGAGGCTGCCTATTTTGATCCGATTACTCTGGCGGGTAAGGCGCGCCACTATGGCCTTCACACGGACGCTTCACATAGGTTCGAGCGTGGCGTGGACTACGAGCTTGCCCGCGATGCCATGGAGCGTGCAACGGCATTGCTGATGTCCATCGTGGGTGGCGAGCCTGGGGATATTGTCGAGGTTGTCAGCAAGCAGGACTTGCCTGAAGACTGCACGGTGGACCTTCGGGAGACACGTGTTGCCGACGTGTTGGGGCTGGAGATCGACCGCACTACGGTGGAAGAAATTCTGACCCGTCTGGGCCTTCATATCGATAAGCTGCTGAAGGATGGCTGGCGGGTACACGTGCCGAGTTTCCGCCCGGATATCAGTATCGAAGAGGACCTGATCGAAGAAATTGGACGGATATACGGTTACAACAACCTGCCGGTCACGGAACCCACGGGATCACTCGGCCTTCGCCCCCAGGAAGAGGCCGTCCGCCCGGTATCGGCTATCCAGAGCTATTTCGTGGCGTGTGGATACCAGGAAGCGATTACCTACAGCTTTGTAGACCCGAAGGTTCAGGGCCTGATTGATCCAGAGCGGGAAGGCATTGCGCTGGCAAACCCGATTTCGTCGGATCTGTCTGTCATGCGCACGAGTCTCTGGAGCGGACTGCTGAAAACCGTGGCTTACAATCAGAACCGTCAGCAACCTCGAATTCGCCTGTTCGAAACCGGGCTCCGCTTCGTGAAAGACGGCGACCGGATTGATCAGCAGCCCATGCTCGCGGGGGTGATCGCAGGTGGGCAATTGCCAGAGAATTGGGCAAACGGTCGCAGAAACGCCGATTTCTTTGACGTAAAAGGAGAGCTGGAGAGTCTGTTCCAGCTCCTTGGCATCGAGGTTCAGTTCCTTGCCAGTCAGCATCCCGCATTGCACCCGGGCCAGACGGCGGAGTTGATGCGGGACGGAGAACATGTAGGCTGGCTGGGCACATTACACCCACAAGTGCAGAAAAAACTGGAACTTAATGGCACGATTCTGATGTTTGAGCTATTCTTGAATTCGGTCGTTTCTGGATATGTGCCTAATTTCAAAGATATTTCAAAATTCCCAGAAGTTCGGCGGGATTTGGCTATTATTATCGGAAGCGACGTGGGGTTTGCAGACGTCGAGCGTGTAGCGAAAAAGCACGCCGGGGAGCACCTCACGGCTTTGCGTGCGTTTGATGTTTATGAAGGTGAAAGCCTGGGTGAAGGCAACCGAAGCCTCGCTCTCAGCCTGTTCTGGCAGCATCCCGAGCGCACACTAAATGAAGAAGAGGTGCATTCGCTCTTCAACGGTGTGATTGACGCACTGCGCGAAGAGTTGGGGGCAACACTGAGGAGTTAGCAGATGGCGGCTTTGACGAAAGCGGAGATGGCAGAGCGGTTGTACGAGGAGTTGGGTCTCAACAAACGTGAAGCCAAGGAAATGGTGGAAGCTTTTTTCGACGAGATCAGAGGCGCTCTCAGCCACAACGAACAGGTGAAGTTGTCGGGATTTGGTAACTTTGATCTGCGTGACAAGAAACAGCGGCCGGGACGGAACCCGAAGACCGGTGAGGAAATTCCGATCAGTGCACGGCGTGTTGTTACGTTCCGCCCGGGACAAAAACTAAAACAGAAAGTAGAAGCGTATGCTGGAACCCAGTCATAACAACGAATTACCCACGATACCGGGGAAGCGTTATTTCACCATTGGTGAAGTTGCCGAACTTTGTGCTGTAAAAGCGCACGTGCTCAGATACTGGGAGCAAGAGTTCCCTCAGCTTTCTCCGGTCAAGCGCCGTGGCAACCGCCGCTACTATCAGCGTGCCGATGTCATTACCATCCGCCAGATCCGCAGCCTGTTGTATGATCAGGGCTACACCATTGGCGGGGCCAAGCAGAAACTCAGCAGCCACGAGGTGAAAGACGATACCTCCCAGTACAAGCAGCTGATCCGGCAGATGATTACCGAACTGGAAGATGTTCTCGACGTGCTCAATACGCCGGTGAAGTGAGACGTTTTGAAGCTGAAAGCCGAAGGTTCGCCTTCGGCTTTTTTGTTGGTGGCAGTCGCCGAAATGAACAAATAGGTCGTATAGTTGACCGACACTCACACCGGAGAACAACAGCATGATTGGATACGTAACGATTGGCGTCAGTGATATGTCCCGAGCCAAGGCTTTCTATTCGGAACTGTTAGGGGATATCGGCGCTAGGGTCCTTCTGGATATGGGCCGCATTGCGTTTATTGGGGAGAGTATGAAGGCGCCGATGCTGGCCGTGTGCACTCCCTACGATGGCGAACCCAATCAACCGGGCAATGGCAATATGGTCGCCATTCACCCAGGGTCCAAGGAGGCGGTAGATGCCCACTACAAGCGAGCGTTGGATTTGGGTGCGAGCTGTGACGGCGAGCCTGGCCAGCGGATCCCTGATCAGTTCTATGGCGCCTACGTGAGAGACCTGGACGGTAACAAGCTGGCCTTCTTCCACTTTGGCTAGCAGTCGTCTGTGAAAACAACAAAGCCCGGGCCTTTCGGCCCGGGCTTTGTGTAGGGAATTTGGTCGGGACGGTAGGATTTGAACCTACGACCCCTTGCACCCCATGCAAGTGCGCTACCAAGCTGCGCTACGCCCCGAAATTGCCAGTGGCCAGAGAGAAACTTGAGAGATATCTCAGTGGCTTAGCGGGAGCGAAGTCTACACCAGCCTCGGATAAAAATAAACATCCAATCGCCGAATTCTTCGGGCATTTCTATCGCAGTTTGGTTTCTCGAAGCTGACGAATAAACTCCGGCGGATCGAAGCTGTCCGGGGTAGCGTTCGGCCAGTAGGTATCAAACACTCTTTCACCGGTCTCTCCTTCCAGAAGGGCACCCGGCTCCAGAAAAGGAAACAGGTCCATATAGGAATGGGTTTCCGTCTTGGAGGTGCGGCGGATGATGTGTTCCGGCCCAAGTTCGGAGGGGTGCTTGAGTCCTGACGCCTCAAGCAGGTTCATCAAGGCTTCCAGGGTGTTCTTGTGATAGTTGTAAACACGCTGGCTCTTATCCTGAACATCAAGCTTTTTGCTTCGCCTTGGGTCTTGGGTTGCAACTCCGCTGGGGCATTTTCCTGTATGGCAACTGAGCGCCTGTATGCAGCCGAGCGAGAACATATAACCCCTTGCCGCGTTACACCAGTCTGCCCCCAGGGCCAGGGTCCGGGCTATGTTGAATGCTGAGGTGATCTTGCCCGCAGCGCCAATGGCAATGTGTTCGCGCAGGTTGGTGCCCACGAGTGTGTTGTGTACCAGCAACAGGGCTTCCGTCATGGGGGTTCCAATACGGTTGATGAACTCCAGAGGAGCCGCGCCGGTGCCGCCTTCACCGCCATCCACAACGATGAAATCAGGTGTTTTTCCTGTCTCCAGCATGGCCTTGACGATGGCGAACCACTCCCAGGGATGGCCTATAGCCAGTTTGAAGCCCACCGGTTTGCCGCCCGATAGCTCACGAAGTTTCTCCAGAAACTCGAGAAATTCCCTGGGTGTGGAGAATGCTGAATGGCTTGCGGGGGAAACGACATCCTTGCCAGCTTCGACGCCGCGGGCCTCGGCAATTTCCGGTGTCACTTTCTCGCCGGGAAGAATGCCCCCATGTCCAGGTTTGGCACCCTGGGATAGTTTGACCTCTATCATTTTTACCTGGTCGAGAGTGGCATTGCGGGCGAACCTCTCTTCGTTGAAAGTGCCGTCTTCGTTGCGACATCCGAAGTATCCGGAACCAATTTCCCAGACCAGATCTCCGCCTGGTTCCCGGTGATAGCGGGATATGGAGCCTTCGCCGGTATCGTGATAGAAGTTCCCCATTTTTGCGCCAGCATTGAGGCTCAGGATGGCATTGGCCGACAACGAGCCAAAACTCATCGCCGAGATGTTGAAGACGCTGGCGTTATAGGGCTTGGCGCACTGTTTGCCAATCACGATCCGGAAGTCAGCGTCTTTCAGTGCAGAAGGCTGGAGGGAATGGTTGATCCACTCAAAACCCTCGTCATACATACCTAACTGTGAGCCGAAAGGGCGCTTGTCGAGCACGTTCTTGGCTCGCTGGTAAACGATGGTGCGCTGTTCACGTGAAAAGGGGCGTTCGTCGGTGTCGGACTGGATGAAGTACTGGCGTATTTCCGGGCCAATCGATTCAAGAAAATACCGAAAATGGGCAAGGATGGGGTAATTTCGGCTAACAGTGCGTTTACGCTGAAGCAGATCCCATGTGCCGGTTGCCGCCAATCCCCCGAGCAGGACGGGGACGACATAAAACCAGCCCCCCCAGATGGTACTGGCCAGTAGAGAAACGATAAAGCCAGTCAGGCTCAGCGCATAAAGCGTATATCGGAAGGGGAAGGTTTCGGTTTTAGCCATAAACTCCTCTGAGTGGATGTGCAGTATGTTTGCAGAATATTAACAGCATAAGTGCGGGAGATACGTTCCCGTATGGCAAGACGGATCAAGGAGTAATTTGTACGAACACTGAAATATTGGTCTAAGATTGTTTTCAGGGCGTAAGAGTCCGTTCTTTGATGTTTTGAACTCAAAGCAATAAGATGGCGAGCTTGTAACGTTTGCATCCGAATATTGAAGAGATTTTCACCAACAGGAGGCTCAAAACGTGGGCGACGTTGTAAAAGACGAGTACCAGACGGATTACGTCGCAGGCCAGGATAATATTAATCCGTTTGGCCTGGACCTACACGCGCCAGTTTTTCCGATTACAGCAATAATCGTTGTTGCGTTTGTAATCGGGACGCTGATTTTCCCGGGAGAGGCGAAGGAGCTCCTCGACGGCGCCAAATGGTGGACCATCGCACAATTTGACTGGTTTTTCCTGATCAGTGCCAACATTTTTGTCGTTGTCTCCCTTGCTCTTATATTCATGCCCGTTGGCAAAATCCGCATCGGCGGGATGGACGCCAAGCCAGAATTTTCGACGATGTCGTGGTTTGCCATGCTCTTTGCAGCAGGTATGGGTATCGGTCTCATGTTCTGGGCCGTTGCCGAGCCAGTCGCCTACTACACGGGCTGGTATGAAACGCCGCTCGGCGTTGAGGCCAATACGGCCGAGGGCGCGCGGTTGGCCATGGGTGCGACCATGTATCACTGGGGTCTGCATCCCTGGGCAATCTACGCGATTGTGGCTCTGTCTCTGGCGTTTTTCGCCTACAACAAGAACATGCCGCTGACCATTCGCTCTGCGTTCTTCCCACTGCTCCGTGATAGGGTTTGGGGCTGGCCCGGTCATATCATTGATATCCTGGCGGTGGTGGCAACCATTTTTGGTCTCGCCACGTCTCTTGGTTTTGGTGCGCAACAGGCTGCTTCCGGCCTGGATTACCTGTTCGGGATTTCGTCAGGTATCAACGTGCAGATGGCGATTATTACCGGCGTGACGGCTCTTGCCCTGATTTCAGTGCTGCGAGGCCTCGACGGTGGCGTTAAGATCCTGAGTAACGTCAACATGTCACTGGCCGGCATTCTGTTGTTCTTTATCATCTTCGCCGGTCCGACCATGACCATTTTCGAAACCATCTGGGTGACCTCATCCAGCTACGTCGGCAATGCGCTGGCACTCAGCAATCCGTTTGGTCGTGAAGATGAAGCCTGGTTCCATGGCTGGACGGTCTTCTACTGGGCGTGGTGGATTTCCTGGTCGCCGTTCGTTGGTATGTTTATCGCTCGCGTATCCAAGGGCCGCACGGTTCGTGAATTCGTGACTGCGGTACTGATCGTGCCGACTGTTATTACCGTGGTTTGGATGAGTGCATTTGGCGGTTCCGCTCTGGAGCAGATCCAGGACGGCATTGGTGCTCTGGCTGAGAATGGTCTGACGGACGTGTCCCTGGCCATGTTCCAGATGTTCGCTAACCTGCCGTTCGTTGCCATCTCATCCTTCGTGGGTATCGTGCTGGTGCTGGTGTTTTTCGTGACATCGTCTGATTCCGGCTCGTTGGTTGTGGACAGCATTACCGCGGGCGGTAAAACCGACGCTCCGACTGCGCAGCGTGTGTTCTGGGTAGTAATGGAAGGTGCCATTGCCGCAGCACTGATCTTCGGTGGCGGCGAAGACGCACTGGGCGCGATTCAAGCAGCTGCCATTACGGCAGGGCTTCCGTTTACAGCCGTGTTGCTGGTCATGACCTGGGGGCTGCTGAAAGGCCTCACCCATGAGCGCAAGCTGCTGATTGCCGAAGGTAAGCTCTGAGAAGTGTGAGAAAGTAAAAAAACCGGGGTTCGCCCCGGTTTTTTTGTGCCTGCTATTTGAAGGTCAGGTTTTGGACGTGAAGGTATCCATAGCGAATGCGGCTCTTTCTTCCGGGGTGAAGTGCGTCCTTCGGAGGGCTTCGATCTGCCTCAGGCGCGGCAACAGACCGCGACCATTGGCCATCTGGATGGCCAGGCCGGGGCGGGCGTTCAGCTCAAGCAGCAAAGGCCCTTCGTTTGCGTCCACGACCAGATCGACACCCATATATCCCAGCCCGGTTGCCTCGTAGCATCGTGATGCCATTACCAGCATTTCCTGCCAGTCATCAATCACCAGGTTCTCCAGGGCGAGGCCTGTATCGGGATGCAGGGTGATCGGTCGATTGAACTGTACCGCATTCAGGCTGTGGCCATTGGCGATATTGAGTCCAACACCTACGGCACCCTGGTGTAGATTAGCCTTACCATCTGAAGCGGTTGTAGCCAGCCGAAGCATTGCCATCACGGGGTAGCCCTGAAAAACGACGATGCGGATATCTGGTACACCCTGGAAGGAATACTTGGCGAGTGATGGAATCGATTCCACCAGGTTCTCGACAATGGCGACGTCGGGCGTGCCGGCCAGCGAGTAGAGCCCGGCAAGAATGTTGGACAGGTGGCGCTCAAGGTGGCTCGAGGATACCCGCGAGCCCGACGCCTTGACGTAATCGTTATCGTCCCGGCCGGTAATCACGGTAATCCCTTTACCTCCGGAACCCTTGGCCGGTTTGATGGCAAAGCCGTCCAGGTCCTCTGCCATTTCCCGGAAATGGGAGATTTCGTGTTGCTGACGCACCACCTGCAGCAGCCTGGGGGTGCGAACATCGTATTCGGCAACCACCAGCTTGGTTTTGAGTTTGTTGTCCACCAAGGGGTATGAAGAACGGCTATTGTACCGCGCAATGTAGTCCACATTGCGCCGGTTCATGTTCAGCATGCCCAGTTGGTTCAGCTTGAAGGGCGAAATCCAGCCCATCAGTTATACGCCTTCATCGGATAAAAACGACGGAGCTCTGTGAGCTTGTAGCCCGTGTACTGTCCCATCAGCAGGATCAGCCCCAAAACCACGAAATGAAGTTCCGGGAAATTAAACGTCAGGTGGCTCGCCAGGGGCGCGCTCATAATCAGAAATGCGCAGACTGCGACAAACAAACTGCCGGCTCCCTGAACAAACACCTCCCGGGCGCCTTCCTCTTCCCAGAGTATGGACATGCGCTCTATCGTCCAGGCGATAATCACCATGGGGAAGAAGGTAACCGTCATCCCCGTGTTGAAGCCCATTTGATAACCCGCGATGCTCAGCCCGGCCGTGATAAAGATCACGAGAATGATCAGCGCGGATATTCGCGAGACCAGCAGCAGGTTAAGGCTCGACAGGTAGCCACGCATGAGCAGGCCAATGGCCACCACGGAAATAAAGGCTATCAGCCCCGGAATCAGTGTCGTCTGCACAAAGGCCACGGCGATCAGTATCGGCATGAACGTGCCGGACGTTCGTATGCCGACGACAATTCGCATAAAGGCCACCACGAGCGCCCCAAGGGGAAGCAGCAGAAGCATTCTGAACATGCTTTGCTCTTCAATGGGGAGCTGGTAAAGACTCAGGAAGCCGAGGCCATTCTCGCTGGACTGAGCCTGCGCCAATTGCAGTGCCGGGATGGTTTGCCGAAGCATGGAAAAGCTAACGTCTGAATTGTCACCGCCGACAATATCCAGCAGGGAAGCCGCAGCCTGTCGCCACAGCAGGACATGTTCCGGAAGCCCCTGTTCCGCTGTGCGGGGGTTGAAGGTCAGCCATCGGGAACCGTCATAGATCTGCAGGAATGGACGAAGTTGCTGGCGTCGCCTGGCATCTTCCAGGGCCAGGCCGTCTGCCGTTCGAGCGGGAATGCCTGCATGATTGAGCATCCGGGTCAGCAGATCAATGTAGTTTGCTTCGGACACGAGCAGGGTGGTGTTCTGGGCGCCCTGGTCCGGTTGGAGCAGTTTGATCAGTTCCCGGGTCATGCTCTCAGGCGTGCTGGAGCGTTCAGCGGCCTGTTGCAACAACTCTTCCACGGCTGTTGCCTGAGGTTCTTCCCAGAAGACCGGTTCAGGTTTGGGCGGTCGTTTGGGCTGGCTGCCCAGGGCTCTGTCATCAGGTATCAGTTGAACCTTGAAGTAGAGCGTCTGGGGGCCGCTAACGTTGCGCTTTGACCACTCAGCCCGGCGTTCACCGGAGTCATCCACGATGGAAAAACCGTAACCGGGAGATGCAGCCTGCTCCGAAATAATGCGGAATTGGGGTGGCTGGTCGGGGATGTTCAGGCTGGCGAGTACGGGTTCTCCGGTGCCATCGAAGTCCACTCGGGCCTCAACCATCCAGACCGGCTTTTGCTCCCCCGTAAACCAGGGAATGCCGAGCTCGACGTGCCGCCAAGTGGCTATCGAAATTCCAGCCGCAATAAGAAGGAGGATGGCGAAAAAAAACGGAATGCGTGAGCGGCTACTCAAGGTTGGTCCCCATTTTCTTCGGCTGGCAGTTTGTCGGGCAGTTCGGTGGCGAACTCCTTGCCCACATCAATCAACATGACGTCCCTCAAAATGTTGCGGCCAACCAGCACCGTGTGTGAGAGGTGCTCTCGGTTGGTCAGTGTAAACTCAGCCTGTTGCCGGTGGTTGCCAATCATGAACTGCAACTCCACCACCACACGGCGTTCCGATTCATCGGTGC
>NZ_LSMM01000081.1:0-18884 GCF_001566815.1 Marinobacter sp. Hex_13 | reverse complement strand
AGCCAGGTGGCTTACGCCCCGGGGTTTTGCAACAGCCTGTTAGCTTTCAGACGGGCTACCCTTCAGTTCATCACTTCAGGCGATGTTGCAGTTATAGCGGATAATTCGCAGGGGCGAGTTATCCGGGTCAACCAATTGAAATGATGAATTCAGGAGTTACCGTGGATCTTAATCCCGTTAAAAAATCGTTCGAACTCGGCGGCAAGACCGTCACCATTGAAACCGGTCGCATCGCCCGCCAGGCCACCGGCTCTGTGCTGGTCACCGTAGACGACATTTCGGTACTGGGTACCGTGGTTGCGGCCAAGGAAGCCAAGCCGGGCCAGCCGTTTTTCCCGCTGACCGTCAACTACTTTGAGAAAACCTACGCTGTAGGCAAAATCCCGGGTGGTTTCTTTAAGCGTGAAGGCCGTCCGTCCGAGAAAGAAACCCTGACGTCCCGCCTGATTGACCGTCCGATTCGTCCGCTGTTTCCCAAGGGATTCATGAACGAAACCCAGGTCATCACTACGGTCATGTCCTCCAGCAAGAACCAGGATCCGGATATTGCCGCCATGCTGGCCGCTTCCGCCGCCCTGTCCATCTCCGGTATCCCGTTCGATGGTCCTATCGGTGCATCCCGCGTCGCATACACCAATGAGCGTGGCTACTTCCTGAACCCGACCTTTGAAGAATTGGAAACCTCCCTGCTGGACATGGTGGTTGCCGGTACTGAAGACGCGGTTCTGATGGTTGAATCCGAAGCCAAGGGCCTGACAGAAGACCAGATGCTCGGCGCCGTGCTCTTCGGGCACCAGGAAATGCAGACAGCGGTTACCGCGATCAAGGAATTTGCCGCTGAAGTTGGCAAGCCTCGTTGGGAGTGGCAGCCAGAAGCAGAGAACACTGAGCTTCTGAACGCTGTAAAGGCTGACTTTTCGGCCGATATCGAGCAGGCCTATGGCATCCGTGACAAGATGGAGCGCTATGCCCGCTTGAGCGAGATCAAGTCCGCTGCCGTTGAAAAACTGGCCGGAGAAGAAGAAGGTCAGCCGGCGGAAGACGAAGTGAAGAAGTATTTCGCCAAGGTTGAGAAGACCATCGTTCGCCAGCAGGTTATCGACGGCAAGCCTCGTATCGACGGCCGCGACAACAAGACCGTTCGCCCGATCGAAGTGGAAGTTGGCGTTCTGCCCAGCACCCACGGCTCTGCCCTGTTCACCCGTGGCGAGACCCAGGCCATCGTAACCACCACGCTCGGTACCGCGCGTGATATGCAGATCATCGATGCCCTGGAAGGTGAGCGTAAAGACCCGTTCCTGTTTCACTACAACTTCCCTCCGTACTCCGTTGGCGAAGCTGGCCGTGTGGGTACGCCGGGTCGTCGTGAAGTTGGTCACGGCCGTCTGGCCAAGCGTGGTGTGGCAGCGGTTATGCCCACCATGGAAGAATTCCCGTACACCATCCGTGCGGTATCAGAGATCACTGAATCCAACGGCTCCAGCTCCATGGCGTCTGTCTGTGGTTCCAGCCTGGCACTGATGGATGCGGGCGTGCCCATCAAGGCGCCGGTGGCCGGTATCGCCATGGGTCTGGTCAAGGAAGGCGACCAGTTCGCGGTTCTGACCGATATCCTGGGTGATGAGGATCACCTCGGCGATATGGACTTTAAAGTGGCGGGTACCTCTGAGGGTATCACTGCTCTGCAGATGGACATCAAGATTCAGGGCATCACCGACGAGATCATGGAAATTGCGCTGGATCAGGCCAATGCAGCACGTCTGCACATCCTGGGTGAGATGGCCAAGGTTATCTCTGCGCCGCGCAAAGAGCTTTCCAGCCGCGCGCCGAGCATCACGACCATCAAGATCAACCCGGAGAAGATCCGCGACGTTATCGGCAAGGGCGGTTCCACTATCCGCTCCATCTGTGACGAGACCGGTGCTTCCATTGATCTGGATGACGATGGCAACGTGAAGATCTATGCCGACAATCAGGATGCGGCCAATGCTGCGATGAAGCGGGTGATGGAAATCACTGCGGAAATCGAAGTTGGCGCTATCTACAGTGGTCGCGTTGAGCGCATCGTGGACTTCGGTGCCTTTGTTAACATCCTGCCTGGCAAGGATGGTCTGGTGCACATTTCCCAGATCTCCGAGCGTCGCATCGAGAACGTGACTGACGAGCTGAGCGAAGGTCAGGAAGTTCTGGTGAAGGTTCTGGATGTGGACAACCGTGGACGCGTGAAGCTGTCCATGAAGGAAGTGAAGGAAGGTGAGCAGCCGACGGATCTGTCCGCGCTGTAAGGCTCTGCCTTCGACAAAAGCCCGCCGCTCTCCGGAGTCTGGCGGGTTTTTTTGTTTTCAGGCCTTCAACTCTTGTGAAGCGCCCGTCGCAGACAGGCTTTCAAAACACGCCACGTAAATACGTCCCTGTAGGGCTCGGTCGCGCCATCCCTGGCGCTCCACGGTTTTGCAAGCCTGTCTGCGACGGACGCCCAGGCTATTTACTCGCCTTCCATAAATTCCAGAACTTCATCCTGATAACCCGGAATCACAAAGGTTGAGGCGTGGGGCGTATCCGTCTGCAAGAACGTTTTGGGTTCTTCTGCTGCCTCGTACAATCGCTTCCCATGGTGAAACGGGATAATCCCGTCCCGAACACTGTGAATCACCATCACTGGAACCGGGCTGATATCACCGATGCGTTCGTAAGCCTCGTATTCGTCAGTGATCGTCCAACTCAATGGAATCTGCAGTGGCCAGGTGAGCCAGAAGTCGCCAAGTTTTTCACGGGCAATGGCGCGGAAGCCGGAGAAGGTGCCGTCGAGGATCACGCCGTCCAGGGGTGGTTGCTCGTCCCGCTTTACCCATTCACTGGCCAGGGCGGTTCCCAGTGCGCCACCCAGGCTCTGACCCAGAAGGAACAGGGGCTGGCTCTGTACGTCCGGCTGGTCAACCAGCCATCGCAGGCCGGTCTCTGCGTCGTGCAGGGTGCCTTCTATGTCCGGTGCGCCAGTAGAGCGCCCATATCCCCGGTAGTCGATCAGGAAGACGTTGTAGCGCTTCTCAGGGAGCCAGGCGACGTTCATGATGTGGCTGCTGATGTTCTGGGCGTTGCCGTGAAGGAAGTAAACAGTACCTTTCGGTTCGGAGCTGGCGGGGAGCCACCAGCCGTGGAGGGTTTCTCCGTCGGGGGTTTCCACGAACACATTTTCGTAGTCCAGGTTCAGGCGGTCGGGAGTGATGTAGGTGACCTGGTCCGGATAGAAGAACACGCTGCTGCAGCCGGTCTGCAGCAGCAGGGTAAACGCGGCGGTGAGGCCGGCTAGTGTTCTCAGAGTTGTCAGAAGTAGGCGTGGAGTCCGAGTTGCCATGTGCTGCGGTACCTGTCGTAGTGGTCTTCACGGCTGAATTTTCCGAACAGGCTGAAGTCCCGTTCGAGGTGCCAGTTGCCTTCCAGGTAGGCCTGATCCTGTCGGTGTTGGCTGCTGACGATCCAGGCTTTGGTTTTCACTCCGCCCAGAAGGCTGAACTGGTTGTTCTGATGCAGTATACCCAGGTCGGCGCCGGGGGCGGCGTCGTAGCCGCGTCGCAGGTCGTCGTCGATTTCCAGGTCGGCAGTGGCCATGGCGAAGGCTTGGGTGCCGGGTGCCAGCTGCCAGCTGCCACCGGCGCCGCCCTCCAGGTAGGGGGTGAATACGCGGTTGGTTTCGGTGTCAGTGCGGCGGCCGCCGAAGCCGACTTGCCAGGACAGCGGCGAGAAGAACTGGTTGCGCGGCGAGAGTGAGCGGATTTCCACGCCGGTCAGCTGTTCAATCTGTACTTCGTTGTTGTCCGTGTACAGGCGGGCATCCAGTCGTAGGAACTGGAGCTGTGCTCCGCCACGGTAGCCGGCGGGTGGGTCAAGTATATCGTGATAGGCGGGGCGTAACGTGAGTTCGCTGAAGTTGCGGTCACCCATGCGCCCGCCGCTGACGCTGGCGCGAAAGGTGTCATGGCCCTGGTCGTCCCGGATGGCAGGCTCAGGGGGGCTGTCCTTTATCGCGACTCCGCGGATCTTGCTGCGTTCCCTTAGCAGGTCATAGGAGAGTGGGGCTGCATGTTCCCTGGGCCAGCCCTCGGCTTCGCTTTGGTAACGAACATAGTCGTAGGTGGCGTCCAGCACCCGCGCACGCGGTTCATCGCTCAATGCCTGTACCTCGGGTGCATCGGCATCCACATAGCCGTTGGCGATGGCGGCGGCGAGTGTCTGATGGTCGTCGGGCAGAGCGTCGATGCGGTGGCTGACGTTGGTCGCCGCAGAAGGTCGGTAGTAGACGGAGTCGACGAGTCCCTTGTCGACAACCCATCGCACCGTGTCTGAGGGAATGGCATGGGTGCCGACTTCCCCCAGCAGGTCGGTGCCGGGCCGGGCGACGTCGATCAGGGCCAGCAGGCGGTAGGCGCAGTTCTCGTCAAAAAAGTAGTAATCGAAATTGCGCTCGCGTATCTCCCAGGTATGGGCGAGCATCATGTCCACTTCCGCCTGGGTGAGGTTGAGTGTGTACTCCCACAGGTCCCGGTGCTCAATGTCGGAATAGAGGCGAATTTTTTCGTAGTAGGGCTGGATGGAGGTAATGCCCGGGTAGCCACCAAAAATGCCCTTATAGGCGAACAGAATTTCGCTATCGTGGGCGGCCGCATCGGCGGCGTAAGAGATGGTGTTGGCCAGGATCAGGTTCGTTTCCTCGTCTTCCCTGGGCGGGTCCAGTCGCAGGAACGTATGGCCAAACATGGACGACGGACTGTTCAGGTAGGACGCGGCAAATACCAGTGTCACGGTTTTGGTATTCAACTCGTCGGTCCATTCCTCGAAAGCGGGGCAACTTACGGGTTGCCCGGGCAGGTCCAGTTGCGCCCTTAGCCAGCGGTCCCGTGCCGGGAATCGGCAGCGCGCGTGTTTATTCCCGCCTCCGGGCTGGGTGATGGCCGCGAGTGTGGCTTCCAGTTCCGCCTTTGGTGAGGTTTTGCCGTTATCGCTGAGGTAGAAGGCATCGTCGTCCGCCTGACCGGTGTAGCCGTCGCCGAAGCGGTCGGGTTGGTAATGGAGCAGGGTCAACCACGCAGGATTCTGATGTAGGTTTCCGGTGTCGGGGAGCGATGTTGCAAATGCATTGAAACAGGATGCTAGCCATATAGGGGCCAGGGCGAACCGAAGCAAAGTGCGCATGGATGGTCAGTCAATTCCGGGTTAGGCGACGGGTGGATGGTGAGACATTCGTTGCGCCGTCCATGGCGCGCAAACTCCTTTTTCTTCGCGCCCGAAGATCAGGCGGCTACGTACTTGCTCAGCGTATCGTTCTGCTCCAGCAGGGCTACGATGGCATCGACAGCCTCGCCAGAGGTGGTGTCGGACGATGGGAAGATGGTTGCGAAATTATCCTGCAGAACTTTGCGGAAAGAGTCGCGATCCGCTTCGTCCACACCCAGCAGTACGGCCAGGGTGTCCAGGTTTTCGCCGGAGCCACGGGACATGTCGCGGGCAACTTTATCGATGTTGCTGTCCATGTACATGGCCATGGATTGCACGGACTGGTTGGTCTGACAACCCAGGGTACCGGTGGTCATACCAAACGTCTGGTTACCGAAAGTACCGTTGGTGGTTGCCGCCAGAACGTGGGGGGCGATGCCTGACTGTCCTTTCCAGATCATTGCACCAACGCCGCAACCAGGCTGAGCGAAGGCTAGGGTAGAAGCACCCATGAGCAGTGCACCTGCGATGAGTTTTTTCATTATCCACTCCTTGTTTGATTTAGCTGTCGTCGCAAACGCGCCATGCCCACCTGAAAGGGTCCCGGAGCCGGCGCGCTAACGGCCCTGACTGATTTCCCGTGGAGACAGGTCGACCGTTGACTCTGAGTATAGTTGAAATATCAGGAAGGCAAATTACAAAGGCGCTGAGTGATTGATTTGGCCCGCAAAGTCAAAAATGTGATCATGTGTTCATATTTCTAAATCGGCTAAAAAATGTTCTTTTGTAATGATCTTGTTATATAGAACTTGTTTGGGTATAGTGCGCGCGGCCATGAAGGCTTGTACACAACACATGGAGATTGAGTTTTGAAAAAAGTTCTTGTCGCATCATCACTGATTCTTGCTGGCGCACTGACTGGCTGTTCCTCACTGAACACCAGCGCTCCCTCCCTGCCGCTGTCTGGCTCCGTTGCTACCGACGTTAAGGCTGACATCGAAGTAGGCGAGAAGATCACCGGTCAATCCTCTGCAACCAAGGTTCTGTTCTTTACCCTGGGTGCTGAAACTGAATACGCTGATGGCGTTGCCTACTCTGCCGGTGGTAACGGTGGAAGTGCACTGCCTTTCGCTCTGCCGAACCCGGTTGAAGCTGTTAAGGCGGCTGCTGCCTACAACGCCATTCAGGAATCCGGTGCTGACGTGATTGTCGCTCCGCGTTACACCGTCAAGAAAGACGATTACGTGGTATTTGGAACCATCAACGTATCCGTTGAAGGTTACAAGGGCACCATCAAAAGCGTTAAGTAAGCGATTGCTTAATGCCAGGTGTTACAAAAAAGCCGGAACATGACACCATGTTCCGGCTTTTTTGCGTTTAGGTACGCCGTTCTAGCGGTGGGTGGCTATCTCATCAACCACCGAGGTAGGCATTCTGAACGTCCGGGTTGGCCAGCAGGTTTTTCCCGGTATCGTGCAGGCGGATACGTCCGGTTTCCAGCACGTAGCCTCGGTCCGCCAGGTTCAGGGCCTGATGCGCATTCTGTTCCACCAGGAACACGGTAATCCCTTCCTCGCGCAGCTTTCCGATGATCTCGAAGATCTGTTTGATCACCAGTGGAGCCAGCCCGAGGGAGGGCTCGTCCAGGATGATCATGTTCGGTTTGCTCATCAGCGCCCGCCCGATGGCCAGCATCTGCTGCTCGCCGCCCGACATGGTGCCGGCACGCTGATGTTCCCGCTCCTTCAGGCGCGGGAACAGTTCGTAGACGTGGTCCTGGCTTTTGCGGATTTCCGACTTGGTGTTGAAAAAACCGCCCATGTGGAGGTTCTCTTCAACGGTCAGGCCGGAAAACACGCGCCGGCCTTCGGGCACGATAGCAATGCCCGAGCGCATGATGTTCGATGTGAGATCACGGGTGATGTCCCGACCCTGGAGAATCACCCGGCCAGAGGTGGCCTGGGGATTCCCGCAGACGGTCATCAGCAGCGTGGTCTTGCCGGCGCCATTGGCACCGATCAGCGACACGATCTCACCTTTTTTCACTTCAACAGAGACACCGTGAAGTGCCTCGATCTTGCCGTAATGGGTATGGACGTCTTCTAGTACAAGCATGGTTATTCCTCAGGCCTCACCCAGATAGGCTTTGATGACATCATCGTTGCGGCGAATCTCATCCGGTGTGCCGCTGGCCAGGGGGCGCCCCTGGTTGATCACATTGATGCGGTCAGAGATATCCATCACCAGGCTCATGTCGTGCTCAATCAGCACCACAGACACGTTGTAGTCTTCCTTCAGACTGATAATCAGCTGGTTCAGGTCTTTGGTTTCGGCCGGGTTCAGGCCTGCAGCGGGTTCATCCAGCATCAGTAGCTTGGGCTCGGTCACCATGCAGCGGGCGATCTCAAGACGGCGCTGCTGGCCGTAGGCCAGGTTGCCGGCTTCCCGGTTCGCCATATCCGTCAGTCCCACCCGGTCCAGCCAATAGGCGGCGCGGTCCAGCGACTTTTGCTCTTTCTCCCGATAGTTCGGGGTATTCAGTATGCCGGAGAGCAGATTGGTGTTGAGGTGGCGATGTTGCGCCACCAG
Organism: Marinobacter sp. Hex_13; assembly: GCF_001566815.1. Taxonomy (NCBI): domain Bacteria; kingdom Pseudomonadati; phylum Pseudomonadota; class Gammaproteobacteria; order Pseudomonadales; family Marinobacteraceae; genus Marinobacter; species Marinobacter sp. Hex_13. Next base: position 11,084 of record NZ_LSMM01000081.1, on the reverse strand, counting down.
CAGGTTCTCCACCACCGTCATACGGCTGAACAGACGCACGTGCTGAAAGGTTCTGACCAGGCCAAGGCGGGAAATCTTGAAGTCCGGCTTACCCTGGATTTCACCTCCCTGGAACAGGATCTTGCCACCAGTGGGCTTGTAGAAACCGCTCATGCAGTTAAACACGGTGGTTTTGCCGGCTCCGTTGGGGCCGATGATAGCGACAATCTCATGTTCCTGTACGTCCAGCGACACCTGATCCACCGCCAGGAGCCCGCCAAAGCGCATCGACAGATTCTGTACTTCAAGCATTATCCGTCACTCCTGCTTTTTCAGTTCAATGTGGATGCGTCGCATGGGCAGCAAGCCCTGCGGGCGCCAGACCATCATCAACACCATGGCCGCGCCGAAGATCAACATCCGGTACTCGGAGAACTCCCGTGCCAGTTCCGGCAGTATGGTGACCGCGATCGCAGCGAGGATGACTCCCATCTGGGAGCCCATGCCGCCCAGTACCACAATCGCCAGAATGATGGCCGATTCCAGGAACACAAAGGATTCCGGGCTGATAAAGCCCTGCTTGGAGGCGAACACCGTACCGGCAAAACCGGCGAAGAAAGCACCGATGGTAAAGGCGGAAAGCTTCACCGCAGTTCGGTTCAACCCCAGGGATTTGGCTGCAATCTCGTCTTCGCGGAGGGCTTCCCAGGCACGGCCTACCGGCATCCGCATCAAGCGGCGAATAGCGATAGCGGTAATGACGGCCAGTACCAAAGCGATCAGGTACAGGAAAATCACCTTGTGCTCACCGCTGTAGGCAATGCCGAAGGTTTCATGGAACGACGTATTGCCTTCCTCCTTCACCCGGCGGCCGAATTCCATGCCAAACAGAGTAGGGTCGGGAATGCCGCCGATGCCATTGGGGCCGCCCGTCAGGTTGGTCATGTTGTTAAGCAGGATGCGGATGATTTCCCCAAAACCGAGTGTGACGATGGCCAGGTAATCCCCTCGCAGTCGCAACACCGGAAAGCCGAGAACCAACCCGAACAGGGCCGCAAGCAGGGCACCGATCGGCAGGGCAAACCAGAATGAAACGCCGTAATACTGAGACAGCAGGGCAAAGGTGTATGCACCGACGGCGTAGAAAGCGACGTAGCCCAGGTCCAGCAGGCCGGCGAGGCCGACAACCACATTCAGGCCCAGGGCCAGCATGACGTAGATGAGCACCAGGGTAGCCAGATCCACCGCGCCACGGGAGGCGATAAAGGGCCAGATAAGGGCGCCTATGATCATCAGCGTGAGCAGGGCCGATTCCAGTTTCAGCCGCTTGCTCTGCTCCATGGGCTTGCGGTTGGCCAGCGGGTTTGCTGCGGGCAGCTGCCGCAGTGAGCCCATCAGATTGTCCCGGAACAGCTGGAACAGGAAGACAATAACCGCTGCCAGCAGTACGCCGATGACGGTAGACGTCTCGGCCCCTTCAAGGGTAACCGTAGTGCCTTCGCTGGCCAGGTTGAATCCCAGAATGGGGTACGAAATGATCAGGGTGACAATGGCGCAAAACAGCGCGTGTTTCAGGTTATGAGCAGCCATCAGATCTTTTCAACCTCCGGTTTGCCAAGCAGGCCGGTGGGTTTGAACAGCAGGATCAGGATCAGCAGTCCGAAGGAGACAACGTCCTTGTATTCGCCGCTGAGGTAACCGGAGGTCATGCTCTCGGCAACCCCTAGAATCAGCCCCCCAAGCATGGCGCCCGGAATGCTTCCGATGCCCCCCAAAACGGCGGCCGTAAACGCCTTCAGTCCCGCAATGAAGCCAAACAGCGGATCGATGGAGCCGTAGTACATTCCCAGCAGAAGGCCTGCGACCGCGGCCAATGCAGCACCAATGACGAATGTGGCTGAAATGATGCGGTTGGTGTCTATGCCCAGCAGGTTGGCCATTCCAAGGTCTTGGGAAACGGCCCGGCAGGCGCGGCCGATGCGGGAGCGGGATATGAACAGGGAGAGTATTGTCATGCAGATCAGTGTGGTGATGAAGATGGTGACTTGCATGTAGGAAATCGAGGTCTGGAACGAATCTTCGGCACCGAACCGGAATCCGCCTTCAATCAGCGCAGGAAAACCGATGTTGCGTGATCCCTGGGCCAGGTGGACGTAGTTCTGGAGGAAGATGGACATGCCGATGGCAGAGATCAGCGGAATCAGGCGGTGCTTTCCTCGCACAGGGCGGTAGGCCACCCGTTCCACGGCCCAGCCCATGGAGCTGGAAACGATCATTGCGCAGACCAGCGCCACGATCAGTATCAGTGGCAGCCAGGCGATACCCAGTGCGGCAAGGCCGGTAATGGCGATCAGGGCCGTGTAGGCGCCGATCATGTAAATTTCACCATGGGCAAAGTTGATCATGCCGATGATGCCGTAAACCATCGTGTAACCGATGGCGATCAGGGCGTAGGTGCTCCCGATCGTCAGCCCGTTAATGAGCTGCTGAATAAAATACAGGAGGTCTTGCATCTGTGTGGGACTCCGATAGCCTGCCCCTTCCTCTGCACACAGGCACAGCCCGGGGTACCGGGGGGACTGAATACAGGATCAACAGGGGCCTAGAAAAACACCTTCTCCCGGATCGCGGTGAGAAGGTGCTCTCATAATTACCGTTTGTTAACGATTGCGGCTTAGTTTACCGGAGTTTTGCTGCCATCTGAATGCCATTCGTAAACAACAAACTCAAACGATTCCATATCGCCTTTGTTGTCGTACTCAACGGTACCGATTGGCGTCTGGAATGTGCCTGCGCGCAGCGCTTCGGCCACATCGAATGGGTCAGTTGATTCGGCGGCTTCAATGCCATCGGCAATCAGCTGTACAGCGGTGTAGGAGGTCAGTACGAAAGGACCGGAGGGATCTTCGCCTTTCTCTTCAAAGGCCTGAACCAGTTCCTGGTTTTCGTCTTTTTCATCGAAGCTCGGCGGCAGTGTAACCAGCAGCCCTTCGGCTGCCTCGCCGGCGATGGTGTTGATGTCTTTGTTGCCCACGCCTTCCGGGCCCATGAACGTGGCGTCCAGGTCAGCCTGTTGCGCCTGACGCAGGATCAAACCGAGTTCCGGATGGTAGCCGCCATAATAGACGTAGTCCACATCAGCCTGCCTGAGCTTGGTCACCAGCGATGAAAAGTCCTTGGCACCAGCGGTAATGCCCTCAAACATGGCCACTTCAACACCGGCTTCTTCGAGGGTGTCACGAACGGCGGTCGCAATGCCTTCACCGTACTGTTGCTTGTCGTGAACAACGGCAACACGCTCGGGCTTCTGGCTGATCAGGTAATTGGCGGCAACCGGGCCCTGCATGCTGTCCAGACCGATAGTACGGAAGACCAGTTCGTAGCCACGCTCGGTAATGTCCGGGCTGGTTGAAGCTGGCGTCACCATCAGGATGCCTTCGTCCTCGTAGATGTCGGAAGCGGGCTGGGTGGAGCTGGAGCAGAGGTGCCCGACCACGAAGCGCACGCCTTCGTTGACCATGTTGTTGGCAACTGAGACGGCCTGCTTGGGATCACACACGTCGTCCTGTTCGACGGCTACAAGTTTCTCTCCCATAACACCGCCATTGGCATTGATCTGTTCGATCGCCATGCGGGCGCCAGAGAACTGCATATCACCGTACTGGGCGACAGGGCCGGTCATCGGCCCTGCGATGCCGATTTTGATTTCGGCAGCGGCTTGGCCGGCGCCCATCACGGCAATGGATGTTGCAACAGCGGATACGAGTTTCTTGACTGGTGTTCTCATTGGGTCTGTCCTGTTTTGTGTCAGGGTTTTTCTTATGTTCTCAGCGATGTAAACAAACACCACACCTGCCACCTTGTCAAGCAGGCAATGCCAGTGAATGTGACGGAACGCTGACGGTTGTTTTTCCAATCATAGGCGAGCAAGGAGCGTGCCGGCCTGTCGTGTCAGGCGTCAGACTGCTCCCCGTCGTCCGTGAAAATCAGTTTCCGGAAACTGTCGTGATCCCTTAACTGTTCAAAGCTGGGGTCAACGGAGGCGTCGTCCTTGTATGCTTCAGAGATATTAATCGCCTTTTGCAGCGTCGTCACGGCATCGTCCCAACGACCGATCTCGGCGTAGGCGCAGGCCAGCTGATAGTGCGCATGGCCGTTTTCAGGGGCCAGTTTCAGGGCGCGCTGGCAAAGACTGATCGCCCACAGTGGCTCCTGCATTTCCAGCACCGCATCGGCCTTGTAACTCAGTGCCTCCACGTCGTCAGGCCGAAGATCCAGGATCGTATCGTAGGCAGAAATCTTATTCTGCTGGGAGGTTTCCTGGCTGGCTTTCAGCCAAAGGGAGTGCACTTCGTTGGTGCGTTCGATCTCGGCCTGGTTCTGATGAATGATGTCGGATTTCTGCCTTAACTGGTCCTCGATGAATTCCAGGCGCTTTTCATATTCAACGACCAGTTCATTGACCCGCTTCTCGGCAAGGCTGGTGAGCTGGTTGCGCATGTCGCGAATCGAATTCCAGCCAATGACCACGAGAATGGAGGTGGCGCCAGCGATCAGGTAGAAGAAGTAGGTAACGGTGTCGGTGGCGTACGACATGGTTTTGTCGGCCACCGAGAGTTCCTTGTCGACAACCTTCTCGATCAGCTCGGCGCGGGTGTTCATCATTTCCTTGCGCAGTGCTTTGGTTTCCTCCAATAGATACAGCTCAACAAACGGCGTGTACATGGGTTCTTCCGCGGTATCGATTCGCTGCTGGACATCCTCGGCGGTCAGGTTCTCGCCGGGCTCCTGAGCCGTGGTGGCAGAACTGAATAGCAGTGCGATCAGGCATGAAGCGAGGGCGGTTGTCAGGCGCTTCCCGGAAGAGCTTTGCAGGATAAGATTATGTACTCGGGTGTTCATTGGGCCGTGTCCGTTGTGCGGAAATTCAACAAGGGGGTGACCTTAGCATAGTGGTTGGCGGAAGAATGCGAAAATTCGTAAAAGGACTGGCAGGTCAGTGGAATACACCGCGGTGGGTGTGGTGACTACTGCTTGCAATCTTGGGAACAAAGACCTCTAATGCTTAGTGTTATAAACAATTCGGCAAATCGAAGCGGAGTGTTGCGTTGAACAATTACGAAGAGGTTTTGGTGGCGTTGCGTCGGGTGATTCGAGCGACTGACCTGCATTCCAAACGCCTTAGCAAGCACGCGGGGCTGACCGGCCCGCAATTGCTGATTATGCGCAGCATCCGTGACCTGGGCGAGGTCACCATCGGAACCATCGCCGATAAGGTGAGCCTGAGCCAGGCAACCGTGACCACGATTCTTGATCGGCTGGAGCATCGTAAACTGGTTTACCGTGTTCGCAGCACCCAGGACAAACGCAAGGTTCATGCGCATCTGACGAGTGAGGGCGCGGAAATCCTATCGCGGGCGCCGAACCCGCTTCAGGAAGACTTCACACGGAAGTTCCAGAGCCTGGCAGAATGGGAGCAGACCATGATTCTGGCTTCATTGCAGCGGGTGGCCAATATGATGGACGCGGATAATATCGATGCAGCCCCGATGCTCACCGTAGGGTCGGTGCTGAAGGATGATGGCTGGAAGGCCGATGACAAGTCCTGAGACGATGGCACCGGCTTCAAGGATCATTCCGGCATTTTTGCATTAATCTCAATGGATTGGTACCAGGCTGCCAGATCAGAAATCTGTTGATCAGTCAGGTTCCTGGCGACCAAAGACATCATCTCGTGTTCCCGTTTGCCACTGCGAAACGCTTTCAGCTGTTTCTCAATATACATCTGGCTTTCGCCCGCCAGGTTTGGTGCTATCGGGATCTTGGCTATTCCGTCCAGACCATGGCAGGTCTTGCACTGGGCAGCGAGTTTCCGCCCCTCTGCGGGGTCCGCGCCTTGGGCCGCGGGGCTCATTGCGAGAAAAGATGTCAGAACCGCTATTGTTGAAAACGTTGCTCTGACTTTTCTTGTCGCATGATGTCTCCAGGGAGCTGGGGGCTCCCTCCCCGTTGTTGGCATCATGAGCCGGAACCTGTGTAAGCGATTCTGTATACTGCCCCGGCCAAATCATCCGAAACCAGTAATGAGCCATCCTTCAGCTGTGCCACATCCACCGGCCGGCCCAGGTACTCACCATTTTCATCCAGCCACCCCTCGGCGAAAGGCACGGTTTCTCCATTAACATTTCCTTCGGCGTCCACCGGCGTGAACATGACCCTTGCTCCGACTGGAACGGTCCTGTTCCAGGAGCCATGTTGCGCGGAGAAAATCCCACCCCGATATTGCTTCGGAAACATTTTTCCGGTGTAAAACATCATGCCCAGGTTGGCCGCATGTGCGGTAGTTTCGGAGACTGGGAACACTACCTCTACCGGCACTTCCTCGCCCTTGTATTCGTTGGTGCGAACATCACCGCCTCCGTACCAGGGATGGCCAAAATGCTGGCCCATGGCGGTCTGGCGATTGATTTCTCCAGGTGGGATGTCGTCGCCCATGCCGTCGACCTGATTGTCCGTAAACCACAGATCGCCGGTGGTGGGGTTAAAGTCCTGCCCTACAGAGTTGCGGACACCACGTGTGTAGATTTCACGATCGCTGCCATCCTGATTTACCCGGATGATCCCGCCAATGCCCCATTCACTGAACGTCTCCAGGTGCTCCTTGGGTGCAACATTGTAGGGTTGGCCCAGCGAGATGTAGAGCTTCCCGTCCGGGCCAACGTCGCAGACCCGGGCAGTGTGGTTGTAACTGACGAACTGTTCAGGGATTAATTCGCCCCCCGGGATTACCTCTGAAGCGACAACATCGCCGCCTTCAAAGAAGAATTCCGCTGCCGGATACGCCAGTACCCGGTTCTGCTCCGCAATGTAGAGTACGCCCGTAGGCGAAAAACAGGGGCCGTTGGGTACGGATTTGGCCAGCGACGGTGCGAAGTTCTTTACCTCATCGGCCACTCGGTCTTTGTCCCGGTCAGTCATTGCCCAGACTTCGGTTTTACGGGTTCCAACAAAGGTGACGACACCCTGGGGGCCAACCGCCATGTGCCGCGCATCGGGCACCAGAGCGTAAAGGCTGATTTCAAAGCCCTCAGGGAGTTTTATTTTCTGCAGAGTCTTGCGAATAGCATCGGCGCTGTCGCTTTTCTGGTCGATCACAGTGAACTCGGCTTTCCCGGTAGTCTGGAAATTGCCAAGCTTCTTGAGACTATCGTCAGATTGGCTGTAGGCGAAGGGGATGAAAGCAAGGCCCGCGGCCACGCACAGGATCGAGTTTTTCTTGTTCATTGTTTTACCACTCTCTTTAACTCAGGAGTCGGAAACCGGTGACCTGGCGCCACCGGAGATTGCTTTTCGTCCATATCAAAGCGAGTAAAGTCAAGGGCTGAACAAGCGTCAAGGCAGTCTTGCAGTGGTCAGACCAGTAATATCAGTGGACGCTCGATCCCTTGCGGGGTTTGTTCCCGAAACATACCTGAAACACGTCGTTGTATTGCTTGGCGAAATTCACCGTCAGCCCTTCCTTCAGGTAGTCGGGCAGCTCCTCATAATCCCCCCGGTTCGCCTCCGGTAAAATCAGGTTGCTGATTTTCTGGCGTCTGGCGGCGATGACTTTCTCGCGGATACCGCCAACCGGGAGCACCTGGCCGGTGAGGGTCAGTTCGCCAGTCATGGCGAGGTTCTGCTGTGGTGACTCGCGACGGGCGATGGAAAGCAGCGCGGTGGCCATGGTGACGCCGGCGCTGGGGCCGTCCTTGGGGGTGGCGCCTTCGGGGACGTGCAGGTGCACGAAGGATTTGTCGAAGAAGGTGGGGTCACCTTTGAATCGCTTGAGGTTTGAAGAGACAAAACTGTAGGCGATTTCGGCGGACTCTTTCATCACGTCACCCAGTTGCCCGGTGAGTTTGAAGCCACGCTGACTGCTGTGTATGCGTGAGGCTTCGATGCTCAGGGTGGCGCCGCCCATGGCGGTCCAGGCCAGGCCGGTGACCACACCGGTGCCTTTCAGGGATTTCTCTTTGCGGAAGGCTGGCTGTCCCAGGTAGGTTTGTAGGTCAGAGACGCCGACCTTCACGGGTTCGTCCGGCTTTTCCAGCAACCTCACAATGCCCTTGCGGATGACTTTGTGCAGCAATTTTTCCAGGCTGCGGACGCCCGCTTCACGGGCGTAGCCTTCGATGATCTGTTTGATGGCGGCGTCGGTGATGTTCATCTGCTTCTTTAGCAGGCCTGCCCGTTTCAGTAGTCGCGGCATCAGGTGATGCTTGGCGATGTCGAGCTTTTCCTCGGTGATGTAGCCGGACAGGCGGATGACGTCCATGCGGTCCAGCAGGGGCCGGGGAATGGTGTCGAGTTGGTTGGCGGTGCAGATGAACAGGACCTTGGACAGGTCCATGCGCACGTCCAGGTAGTGATCCAGGAATTCCCGGTTCTGTTCCGGGTCCAGTGTTTCCAGCAGGGCAGAGGCTGGGTCTCCCTGGAAGGAGGCACCGATCTTGTCAATCTCGTCCAGCATGATCACCGGGTTGGACACCTTCGAGTCTTTCAATGCCTGCACGAATTTGCCAGGCATGGCGCCGATATAGGTGCGGCGGTGGCCCTTGATTTCAGCTTCGTCACGCATGCCGCCCACGCTGAATCGATAGAACTCACGGCCGAGGGCGTCGGCGACGGAATGGCCGATGGAGGTTTTACCCACGCCAGGCGGGCCCACCAACAGGAGGATGGAACCGCTGACTTCGCCCTTGAAGGTGCCTTCGGCAAGGAACTCGACGATACGGTCTTTCACGTCGTCCAGCCCATCGTGGTCACGGTCCAGGATGCGGCGGGCTTCGGTCAGATCGAAATGATCCTCCGAGGTCAGGCCCCAGGGCACCTGGGTCAGCCAGTCCAGGTAATTGCGGGTGACACCGTACTCCGGTGAACCCTGCTCCAGAACCTGCAGTTTCTGAAGCTCGTCGTCAAAGCGTTCCTGAACCTGTTCCGGTGGGTTAAGGCTTTCCATGCGCTCGCGGAAACGCTCGGCGTCGGCGGTTTTGTCGTCCTTGGCCATGCCCAGTTCGCGCTGGATGACCTTGAGCTGTTCTTTCAGGAAGAACTCACGCTGGTGCTTTTGCACCTTCTCGTTCACTTCTTCGCTGATTTCGCTTTGCAGGCGGGCGACCTCCTGCTCTTTCGCCATCAACAGCAGCACTTTTTCCATGCGCCGCAGGAGAGGAACCGTGTTGAGCACTTCCTGCAGTTCCTGGCCCGGGGCGCTGGTCATCGAGGCACCAAAGTCCGCCAGGGGAGAGCTGTCATCCGGCCCGAATCGGGACAGGTATTGCTTCACTTCCTCGCCGTAAAGCGGGTTGGTGCGCAGCAGCTCCTTGATGGAGCTGATGATCGCGAGGGTATAGGCTTTCAACTCGTCGGCGGCTTCTTCCGGCTCGTCCGGGTATTCCACTTCCACCAGGTAGGGTGGCCGGCGCCGAAGCCATTGGGTGATGCGAAAACGCTGCAGGCCCTGGGCAATGAACTGGACTTTGCCGCTTTCGCCCTGGGCGTGATGGACGCGCACGGCGCAGCCTACGGTTTCGAGCTCCTCGCTGCCGGGAATACCCTGTTCAGGATCGCTGTCTTCCACAAAGCATATACCCAGTACCTTGTGGTCGGTTTCGCCTACACGCTTGAGGGTTTCCTGCCAGGGGTTCTGGTTAACCACAATCGGCTGCACCTGGGCGGGGAAGAACGGCCTGTTCGACACCGGTAACACGTACATGCGGCGAGGCATCTGCTGTTTCGGCAGCACCAGGCTTTTGCTGTTCTCGTCCTTGCCGATGTACTCGGTCAGATCTTCTTCGGCAGCATCAAAAGAGTCGTTGCGGTTGTCGTCGTTCATGCCGTACACGCATCCTCCAGGAAATTTGATCCGGGCTGTCGCCCCGGCCCTATTGCCTATGTAACGGCAAAGGGGATTATTTCAAGGCAGGTGGCGGTAATTGCCGTTATCGTGCAGAGCCTGCGGCAAAACCTTGAATTTCGACTCTCAGCCCCCAATACCAACAACAATCCGTTAATGACATTTCAGGAAATCACTTTCAGGTGCCATCCATGAGCAACTCGCCGTACGTTTTCGAAGCCACCATGGACAACTTCCAGCAGGATGTGATGGAAGCGTCCTCCAAAACGCCCATATTGATTGATGTCTGGGCGGAGTGGTGCGCCCCCTGTAAGCAGTTGATGCCGTTGCTGGAAAAGCTGGCGGAAGAGTATAAGGGCGGCTTCATGCTGGCCAAGGTGAACGCCGACGAGCAGCAGCAACTGACCGGCAGCCTGGGTGTGCGCAGCCTACCCACCGTGATCCTTGTGAAGGATGGCCAGGCAGTGGACGGCTTTAATGGTGCCTTGCAGGAGAGCGAGATCCGCAAGGTCCTCGACAAGCACATTGACATGCCGGAAGACGAAGAGGCTCCTTACGATAAGGCTCACCGACTTTGGGAAGAAGGTGATGTGGAAGCTGCGTTGGCCGTGTTAACCGAGATGAACCGTAACAACCCGGATGATCTGAAGGTACTGATCGACCTCGCGCAACTGAAGGCGGAGCTGGGTGATCTGGAAACCGCCGAGCAGGTGCTGGAAAGCCTGCCGCCGGAAGAAAAGATGCAGCACCAGGCCAAGCAGCTTGCGGCCCGGCTGAAATTCCTCAGAGCGTCAGCCGAACTGCCCCCCATACACGAACTGGAAGATGCACTGGATAAAGACCCGAAAGATCCTAATGCTCTGCACTTGCTGGCGCTGCATCACATCCTTCAGGAAAACAACGCCGAAGCGATGGAATTGCTGATTCGCCTGATGCGGGTGGACAGTAAGTACAAGGATGAAGTGGCGAAGACCACGCTGATTGAGCTGTTCGATAAACTGGGTAACAACAATGCAGATGTGCGTACCTATCGGCGTAAGCTGTATACGCTGATGCATTGATGCGCAGGGAAGGCAGTTCTGGAAGGAGGGGCCCGCGGTGGGCCCCTTTTTTATGGTTCATCGCGGGTTAGCGTGAAAAAGTAGGAGACGGCGGTAAAACCGGTTAGTTTTGAGTTCGCCAAAACAACAAAATTAGCCAATCCACC
>NZ_LSMM01000080.1:0-21308 GCF_001566815.1 Marinobacter sp. Hex_13 | reverse complement strand
GACGATGCCAGATGACCAGTATGCTTTCCCGGAAAAAATGCATCGGGTCGTGGATATCCCCTTCGATCACCGTTACCAGCCGGGCAGTCCTGTCGTCCACTTCCAGTTTCATGGTGACCATGGGCTCGAACAGGCGGCAGAATTCAAACGCCTGGCGATAGACCGCCTCGAGATTGGGACAGTCGATAACCAGCGCGCACATGGTGGCGAACGTGCCGGTGCGGCAGCGTCTCGGGCCCAGGCCCATAAACTCATCGTTCATTGCGTTCCAGGTAGCCTGCATCAGCCGGCTGTACTGGGTGCTGCTCACCCGGGCCATTTCGATCTTCAGCAGGTCCGGTGAAATTCCGGCCTCGCGCAGCATTGTATGGGTATCAATCCCCGCTCTTTCGGCCCCAACCAATGCGGCTTCCACGAAGTGCCTGGAAACGGTGAGTTCCGACATATCATCCTTTATCCTTATTGAACGAAGCCCATCATAAAACCCCTTGGGTACAATGCAACCATCACTCTCGCGCCGCACTGGAAGAAATGGTCAATTGGAATGATGGAACCGGCAGTTGGCCCCGCGGGGAAAACAGGGCAGCATCAGGGTTGTCCAAAAATAGAGAAGGAGGTTTGCATGCCCGGCCCACTGAGCAACCTGAAGGTTCTGGATTTCAGTACATTGCTGCCAGGCCCCTACGCTACCATGCTGCTGGCGGATATGGGCGCGGATGTATTGCGGGTGGAGGCCCCTGGCCGCCTGGACCTGACCCGAGTGATGCCGCCGCTGGAAGATGGCGTCAGTACGTCCCACACCTTCCTCAATCGGGGTAAGCGCTCCCTTGGGCTGGATTTGAAGCAAGAGGGCAGTGCGGACCTGGTCAAGCAGTTGGTGACAGAGTACGACGTGGTGATTGAACAGTTTCGACCCGGCGTTATGGACCGGCTTGGGATTGGTTATGAAACCCTCAAGGCCATCAACCCCAATCTTATTTACTGCGCGATTACCGGTTACGGTCAGACTGGCCCCTACAAGGATCGGGCAGGGCATGATATCAACTACCTTTCACTGGCAGGAGTTTCCAGCCATTGTGGTCGCCGGGAAACCGGGCCACCACCGATGGGTATCCAGGTTGCCGATGTGGCAGGCGGCTCACACCATGCCGTTATGGGGATACTGGCGGCTGTGATTCACCGCCAGCAAACAGGAGAGGGGCAGTTTATCGATATCAGCATGACCGACGCCGCCTTTGCCCTCAATACGATGGCCGGTGCTGCAGCCTTGGCGGGAGGGCAGGAACAGAAGCCGGAAAGCTCCATGCTCAACGGCGGCACCTTCTACGACTACTACCAGACCAGCGACGGCCGATGGTTGTCTGTGGGTAGCCTGGAGCCCCAGTTTTCCGACCGGCTTTGTGATGCCCTGGGTATCCCCGACATGAAGAGCTTTGCCTTGAGCCAGAACCCTGAGCACCAGCAGGCCATCCGGGAGGCGTTGAAGTCCAACATTGCACAAAAAACGTTGGCACAATGGCAGGACGTATTTGCGAACGTTGATGCGTGCGTGGAGCCGGTGCTGACCATTACCGAGGCAGCCGAACATCCTCAGCTGAAAGCGCGCGGCATGGTTATTGATGTGGCAAAAGGGGCTGGGGGGACCCAAAAGCAGATTGGCCACCCGATAAAATTCAGTGCAACGCCCTGTGAGAGCCGTTATATCGGCCGGACACTGGGGGCCGACAACGGCGATTTCTGAGGCGTCCGGGTGGCGGCCAACTTCACATTATTGCGGCCATCGTGTTTCGCCGCATACAGTGCCTGATCGGCCCTGAGCAGGGTGTCGTCCGTGCTTTCTTCGCGGTGATACTCTGCCACGCCAATCGATACGGTTACCCGGAAATCATCCCCGATATCGGGAAACGTCAGGCGCTCTATGGTTTCCCGCACTCTTTCTGCCTTAATGCGCGCGCCTTCAAGGGGAGTCTGTGGGAGGACCAGCAGGAATTCTTCTCCCCCGTAACGGCCAAAACAGTCGATGGTTCTCAGCCCGTCTTTCACTGAGCGAGCGACGGCCTGCAGAATCATGTCCCCGGCCTGGTGCCCGTAGGTATCATTGACCTCTTTGAAGTGATCAATGTCCATCAGGCAAATGGAGAATGAGCCCGGCATTCGGCTGTAGCGATTAGACTCCTCTGAGATGACCTCGAACAGCCGGCGGCGATTGTAGACGCCAGTCAAGGCATCCACGTTCACCAGTTCCCGAATCTGCTCCATGGCTTCACCCAGTTCCAGGTTGCGTTGCCGCAGCTTGCCCCGAAGGCTGCTGATGAAGCCGCCAATAATGGTAATTTCAGCCATAACAAGGGCGAAGGCCACCGTTTGCAGAATCTCTAGTTCACTGTTAAGTACCTCTGGCCGGTACGCCCACAGGCCGAGATGTAGCAGGCCATACAATGCAAAAAACCATACCCCCACAACAATGAACTGGCGGGTTGTCAGCGCGAGGATGCCAAACAGCATGGGCACGACTGCGATCAGAAGGAAGATGGCTCGGGCCTGACCAGCCTCCAGGAAAGCCATTACCCAGATAGGGGGAAGCAGGGACACGATCATCTGTGCCGATGTCATGCTTGGATCATGGAACTTCAGGTTTCGACCGGTATGGATCAACCACCAGAAAGTGGCATTGATCAGTGAGGCGAATGCCAGAAATCCCACCGTTACGCCTAACGAAATCAGGCCCTGCACCCAGCAGTATACGACGATGCTGAACGTGACCATGTAGGACCCGAAAGACATTCCGAGTCGCCGTATGCGAAGCTTCTGCTCCCGTTCGGTGTTTTGAGCCGGAGATCTGTTGGCCCCGGTATTGTCAGGTTGACTCATAGGCTACTTGTTGTTGGGAATCCGAAGGTCGCAAGGGACGTGAATCGCAATAGTGCCACGCTGTACAAACAGGATATGTGAAATGTTTCATAATGCCACCCAGTAAAGAAGTGAATCATAAATCAACCCTTAGCTAACGAGAGGTTTGTCTGCTAATTTGTGATAGTGAGTCATCTTTGGCTTACCCATAACAATCACAATGGACGAATCACTATGAAATCGCTTCGCAAACCTTTCAGGAGCGCAGACAAAAGCGCGTTGAAAGCGGCCGGGGTAGCGCTGGCCAGCAGCTTTCTGATTGCAGGATGTTTCGACGGAAGCAGTTCTTCTTCCGACTCCGATAGCTCGGTGAACGAACAGCTTTTCCCGGCGGACGGTACATTTGAGGCAACTATAAGGAGGACTACGAACGGGGTTCCGCACGTGAAAGCGGACAATCTCGCGTCTGCGGCGTTTGGTGCGGGCTACGCTCAAACTCAGGACAACGTATGCCTGCTTGCAGAGGCCATTGTCAAAGCCAGAAGTGAGCGCGCGAAATATTTTGGCCCTGGGCCGGACGACATTAACGTTATCAACGACTTCAGCTACAAAGCACAGAAGATTCTCAGCGGGGCAGAAGAGGAATATCCCAATCTGAGTGCTGAAACCCGTGCCATGATTGAGGGCTTCGCGGCTGGTTACAATCAATACGTGAACGAAACCGCACCAGGAGACTTGCCGAGCGAGTGTCGTGATCAACCCTGGGTGAAGGAAATCACGCCGGTAGACCTGTTCGCTCACTATCGCATCGTTGGCCAGTATGCCAGTGGCGCACTGTTTGCCACGGGAGCCGTATTTGTTGCTGTACCCGATGGCGAGTCGCCTCTGCCGACGCCGGTTGCAAGCGTAACTGGCACTGAGGGCAAAGAACAGGAGAGTGACCTGAAGCGTATGGTGGCGAACGCTCACACAGGCGCCTCAAGCCAGACCGATTTTCAGGACATCGGCCTTGGCAGTAATGCGTGGGGCATTGGCGGCGATATGTCGGAGCAGGGCAAGGGTGCTTTGCTGGCCAATCCACATTTCCCCTACACGGGACATCGTAGGCTTTACCAGGTTCAGTTGACCGTTCCTGGGTATCTGAACACCAACGGCGCAGGTTTGTTGGGGACGGCCATCCCATTGATCAACTTCAATGAGAATCTGGCCTGGTCTCATACTGTAACCACCAGTCGTCGGTTCACGCTTTACGAACTCACGCTCAAGGACGGTGACAACTTCACCTACATAAAGGATGGTGAGGAAAAACCGATCACCTCTGAGACCTATCAGATTGAGGTAAACACTGGAGGGCCGGCACCGTTGGTGCTGGAGAAAACCTTCTACTTCTCTGAATATGGCCCGATGCTGGCAGCGGACGCTGTCACTGGCGGGGCTCTCCCGGCCTGGGGAGCCAACGGAACGGCATATACCTACCGGGATGCCAATGCCGGTACGGAAAAACTGCTGGACACCTGGTTGCAGATGAGCAGAGCATCCAACCTGGATGAATTTCAGGCCGTCTTTGAAAACTGTGGCACAACGTTCTGGACCAACACCACCTATGCTGACGATCAGGGTAACGCCTATTACATTGACAGCAGTTCGGTGCCAAATCTCTCGGGTGCCGCGCTTGCGGTGGTGGACTTCAAGCGTTCGGTGAATGCCGGGTACAACCAGTTGTTCAATAATGGCTTGACCCTGCTGGATGGCAGTAAGTCCCGTGATGACTGGGTTGAAGGGGAGTGTGACGGTCTCGTACCGTTCGAGCAGCGTCCCCAGATGGTCCGTACGGATTGGGTTCAGAACTCCAATGACAGCTATTGGTCGACCAACCCGGATCAGTTCCTGACGGGCTTTTCGCCGCTCTTTGGCTCTGAGGAAACGCCGCTTAACCCGCGGACTCGCATCGGGATCTCAATGCTGAAGAATCCTATGGATGCCGGTTTTGCGGATCGAGCACCGGCGGGGCAGGATGGAAAGTTCGGGGCTATTGATCTCATCGAAGTGATCTACAACAACCGTACCTGGTACACGGATATGTTCCTGACAGAGCTCAGGTCTCGATGCACAACGATCGGAGCGACCCCCGTTAACCTGTCCGCCGGAGGTGCACGCACCGTCGATACGGCATGTGACGTGCTGCAGAGCTGGGACGGTGTTTACAACACCGACAGTATCGGTGCTCATGTCTTCAGAGTGTTTATCGCCAATTACCGGGATGACTTCGGGACGGACCTGACTGTGCCGTTCGACGCAGCCGATCCTGTCGCGACACCGTCAACCCCCTCGGCAGCGAATGCCGGAACCGCTGACGATACGATGTTGATTGCGCTGGCGGATGGTCTGGAAGCGCTTGATTCCGTCAATATTGCCTACGACTCACCTCTGGGAGACGTTCAGTACTACCAGCCCACAGGTGGTGTTCCACCAGGCGGCGCACCAACAAATCTCGGTAACCCGTTTCCGTGGCATGGCGGGGATGGCTCCATTGACGGTGCTTTTAACGCTATTGGAGTAGTGACGAGCCAAGTAGCTGAGGACACTGTCTTTCCGCGGATCGCTCCAGAAGTCATCTCCAATACGGCAGGCCTCTCCGACCAGTCGGGTGAAGGATGGCAGATGGCTAGAGGCACAAGCTGGCACTTCGGTTTGGAGTTTACTGACCAGGGGCCGGTAGCATACGGGCTGACCAGCTATTCCCAGTCTTCCGATGCGGACTCGACCCACTTCAATGACCAAAGCCTGCGGTATTCTGAAGAGGATTATCGCCAGTTCTGGTTTAACGAGGCGGACATCGAGGCCAACCTCTTGGCCAATGGAGAAATAACAATCACCAATTGATGGTGATTGCAAAGAAAGGTAGGTCGTACGAGCGCGGGCGGAGTGACTTTGCCCGCGCTTTTTTTGCGTCCACAGAAACCAGCAAACAAAAAAGGGGTGGCTTCCGCCACCCCTTCCTATATCGACTGAAGTTCTCAGTCTTGTTGTACGATCTCAGTGATATCGGGATCCAGCCCAGCGTCAGGAACAACCGCTGTTCCCATTGCACCTATCACTGTGGCGGTCTGGGAGACCATCTCCGTGAACACTCTTACATCCAGCTCCCCACCCTGAGGCAGAACAGGAGTGCTGTGAGTACCGGCGAGATAGCGGGTGATAGCGGCGTTATCCAGCGGAACGGGTGTTCCGCTACCAGTAACGGCCGTTGCTCCGAGAAGCTCGGCAAACGGTTCAGTACCGGACAGATACGCGTCAAAAGCCTGACCCAAAGGGTTTGCCAGAGGATCATTCGGGATGACCTGATCTCCGTTTACCTGTGACAGCAACACCGCACTACCAGAAGCGTTCAGGCTGGCCGCGAAGTTAATCGGGTCCGCGGAGTCCAGTGCGGCCTGGAAGACGTTGAAGAACGTTTCCAGGTCTGCGTCACCTTGCTCAAGACCTGCCGCGGCCTGGAGTCCACCCAGAATCTCGGGGGCAAAGGCCGGAGAGTTCTCAAGCAATCTGACGATGCCAGCGCCCGGAGTGAGAAGCTGTGCGGCAACGATGTCGTCGTCCGGGTTGCTGCTTTCATTGGCAACTGCAACAAACGGTGCGCCTACAATGGTACCCAGAGAGTGACCTGTGAAGTAGACGCTACTTGCGTCGAGGTCTGCGCCAGCGGTGCCATCAAAGTCTAATCCGCCGAGGGAAGCGCGAACGTTCAGCAAGTCCACAATGGCCTGACGGTTTTTGTCACGGGAATTCGTGAAGTTGGTCAGGTTGATGAACAGGCTTCCAGATTCACCCGAGGTAGCGGTCATTGCCGTTGGCATATTCGCAGCGTTCGCGGTGAAGTCGAAGTGGCGTTCGTTCTCGGTCTTGGCAATACCGGGAACCGTGGAGCCGGCGTTTGCTACGGTGTTCTCAAACGAGCGCAAAGAACGAATGGCTGCGTCCAGAAGCGGTGCCTGAGCTGCTGGGGCGCCAAAGTCTTCGGTTGAACCGCCTGCAACAACTGCGGTTACAACAGTACTAGCGG
The DNA here is from genome assembly GCF_001566815.1 of Marinobacter sp. Hex_13. NCBI lineage: Bacteria > Pseudomonadati > Pseudomonadota > Gammaproteobacteria > Pseudomonadales > Marinobacteraceae > Marinobacter > Marinobacter sp. Hex_13. The sequence continues at coordinate 14,395 of NZ_LSMM01000080.1, read as the reverse complement.
TCGCAGCATCTACGCTGAGTGCCCCGGCCGTAAAGCCTACCGCGATCTGACCCGCGATCACTGCATCGATATTGGCTTCTGAGGGTGCCAGAGAGGCAGGTAGTCCACCTTCCTGACCTGAGGTCAATAGCTGCTCGGCCAAGCCTTCCTGCTCAGCTGTACTGAACGGAGTAACACCATGGAGCGGCTGGTCAATAACGACAACGGCCACCTGAGAGTTATGAGCCAATGCACTACCGAAGGTTAGCGCAGAGCTTCGGTCGGTCGTAATGCCGTGCATATACATGACGGTTTCCAGCGGTGTGCTGCCATCATAGCCGGCCGGGTAGAAGACCATGATCGGGACTGTGACTTCCTGGGTTTCAGCCGGGAATGGGAAACGATAGTTAACAACCTGGCTGACGGTCGGATCCGATTGGGCCAGTGAAACGCCCAGCTGATCTCCGGCAGCTGCAGCTAGAGCTGCATTAGCGGTCCAGCTCTGGGTGTTAATGACGGATCCTTCTGCATCAGAGGAGCCGGTTGGTACGGCGAGGTAATAGGGTAGGTCGATAGTTCCCTGAACCAGATTCACCTGCCCGAAGTCCACAAACTGGCTGGCCACGGCAGAAACCTGGGTTACGTCTTGCGGAGCGCCGAAGCTGGCTGTAGAGCTTTGATCACTGGGTGTCGGCAGAAGATTAGCTGTGGTAAAGGCGCCAACGAGTGCATCGGCCTGACCGTCCGCGGTTGCATCTGCGGCTGCAACGGCATTGTTGCCGATGGTGTTGAGCGCGAAGAAATCGGTTTCGCCTGCTTCGCGGGCGTCAGAGACGGCACCGAAGCGCACCGAGCCAAGGATGGTTTCCTTGAAGAAGGCCTTTGGGTCGGCGATGTACTGAAGAACACGCTGATCGTTGGATGTCGTGAAGCTATAAGAGATCGCGATATCGTCTTCAGTCAGGGCGTTGCCTGGGCGAGCCTGGTTCGGAACGCCGAAGAAGTTGGCAGCGACTTTTTCCCAGAAGCCATCCACGATTCTGCGGACCGGGGCCAACGCGGTGGGGTTGCCTAGAACTGCGTTAGGATCCGATACGTCTGTATACAGTGGGGATTTGATGATTGGATCGCCATTAACGTCCAATACTTCATTTGTCACTACGACGAGGTAGCGCTTGAACGGGTTAAGAGGCTTGGTTGGGTTGATTCGAATGGCTGAGTCGCCGTCCAGAGTCACGACTTCAGCAACGTAATCCGGAGATTGCGCGAGGCTTCCCAGATAAGCACCTGCCTGCGCCTGGTCGCGGCCACTCAGGTCCTGAGGCGCAGCGCCGGCGGCAACTTGTGCGGTGATGGCCAAAGGAATAGTGGGTGATTCACCTGCGCCGAGACCTTGCACGGGGTCGCCGCCTGCGTACTGGAGTTCAATCAGGAAAACGTTCTGGTTCGGGTTTGGAATCAGGCTGGTTGGATCGGTCGGATCCGCAAAAATAAAGGCCCTTGAATCCACGGAGTCCGCATCAATCTGTCCGTTGAACTGAACTACTGGCGGCGCAACCGTTGATGCGCCGCTGAGTTGATTTAACGCAGTTGTCACGGGCGGCGAGGAGTCAGCAACGCTAAAGGAGCCATCGGCTTCGCTGATGGTGGTAGCCGGGTTGTCTGAACGGAATATCAGGTCATTTGGTATGGGAAGGTCACCTGTGACCGGATTGAATAGTGGCCAGGTTTTCCCGTCAAAGTTGGGGTTACTAATCTTATAATCGGGATTCGCGTTACTGGACCCGGAACCAGCGCTGTCAAAGCAGCCTGTCAGTCCAACGGAAGAAGCCACGGCAAGACTTATTAGAGTTTTCTTGAACATGGGTGGAACCTTTTCCTGTTGTTGTGTCGTTATGTTCGGCAGCTGACGGGGCCGGTCTGGCCCGGTAAACCCGTTGTCAGTGGCCTGGTTTGCTTAGCTGTTGTCTGAAATTCTGGCCAGCGCTCTGTGCCTGATTTCTGTAACTCTGACTATAGCGGCAGTAAAGCAACAGTTGATCGCTCTAAAGTGTGATTCTGATCATTGGGAGCCTACCCGCACGGTCGGAGTTCGGCTTCATTGAAAAATAGTTGGCCCCGAGACTTTTGTCGAGTCTTTCGGGGCAGGGGTAGCCAGCCTAGCTGAAGCTTGAGAAATCCGGTTTCCGCTTTTCAGTGAAGGCCTTGATGGCTTCGGCATTTTCCGGTGACTTCAGGCGTTCTGAGAAGAGTTTGCCTTCGGCCAGCATGGTGGTTTTCAGCGCATCTCCGCTGGCCCGGTTCAGCAATTCACGGGTGGCGCGGACGGCCGCCGGGGGCTGGGCTGCAAGCCGTGCGCAGGCTTCCAGAGCCGTGGTTTCAGTTTGTGACGGTTCGCACACCTGGTTGATCAGCCCCAGGCGCTGAGCATCTTCGGCTGTAAATGCGCCGCCCAGCATCAACAACTCCGCAGCGCGTACCCGGCCGAGCCAGGAGGGCAGCAATAGGCTGGAGCCGCCTTCCGGGCACAGGCCTAGATTGGCAAAAGGCATCTGGAAGCGGGTGTTGTTGCCGGCAAACACCAAATCGCAATGCAGCAGCATGGTGGTGCCGATGCCCACGGCGGGGCCATTCACTGAGGCTACGATCGGTTTGTTGGTGGTGGCCATCAGGAACAGGAACCGGCCTACAGGGGTGTCTTCAAACTCGCCGGGCAGGCCCGCGGCAAAATCGCTCAAGTCGTTCCCGGCTGTGAAGCACTCATCGCTCCCGGTGTACAGAATACAGCGAATGTCGCTGTCGTCGCGGGCCTGTTCAATCGCATCACCGAGGGCGGTGTACATATCATGGGTGAGGGCGTTTTTGCGGTCCAGGCGGTTAATCCTGACGGTTAGGATATGGTTCTTTTTTTCAGTTAGGACGAGGTCGGTCACGATGTCTCCTGCTGTTTTTATATCGAAGATACCAGCAATGTTACATTTTTTCGTGGCCGTTTAGGCAAGTTTGTCGTTAAAAACCTTCGCGCCGGGTTTGGTCCCTCGGTATTGGATTTTCTGGTAAACTTCGCGCTTCCTTTATTAGACACGTTTAAAACCCCTACTAGACAAACCAGACCTGATGAGACGCCTATGACCACCGTAATCCGCCAGGACGACCTGATCGAGAGCGTAGCGGACGCGCTGCAGTTCATCTCCTATTACCATCCGAAAGACTTTATTCAGGCTGTACACGAGGCCTATAAGAAGGAAGAGTCCCAGGCGGCCAAGGATGCCATGGCACAGATTCTGATTAACTCCCGCATGTGCGCTCAGGGCAAGCGGCCACTGTGCCAGGACACTGGCATCGTTACGGTGTTTGTGACGGTCGGTATGGATGTGCAATGGGATGCCGACATGGCGCTGGACGATATTATCAATGAGGGCGTTCGCCGGGCTTACATGCACCCGGACAACGTGCTGCGTGCCTCTATCCTGGCCGATCCGGACGGCAAGCGCACCAATACCAAGGACAACACACCTGCCATCATCCACTACAAGATTGTGCCGGGTAATACCGTGGATGTGCATGTGGCTGCGAAAGGCGGCGGTTCCGAGGCCAAGTCAAAATTCGCCATGCTGAACCCATCGGATTCCGTGGTGGACTGGGTGCTGAAAATGGTGCCGCAGATGGGCGCTGGCTGGTGTCCGCCGGGCATGTTGGGTATTGGCGTAGGCGGCACTGCTGAAAAAGCAATGGAGCTGGCCAAGGAGTCGCTGCTGGACCCGATTGATATCCATGACCTGCAGGCCCGTGGTGCTTCCAACCGTTCCGAGGAGCTGCGTCTGGAACTGTTTGACAAGGTGAATGAGCTGGGTATTGGTGCCCAGGGTCTCGGTGGCTTGACCACGGTTCTGGATGTGAAGGTCAAAGACTACCCGACCCATGCTGCCAACAAGCCGGTGGCGATCATTCCCAACTGCGCGGCCACCCGTCACGCACACTTCGTTCTGGACGGCTCCGGCCCTTCATTGCAAACCCCGCCGAGCCTGGACGACTGGCCGGAAATTACCTGGGAAGTGGGTGACAGCGTTCGCCGCGTGAACCTGGATACGGTTACACCGGAAGACGTGAAAGACTGGAAACCGGGCGAAACCGTGCTGCTCTCCGGCAAGATGCTGACCGGCCGTGATGCTGCCCACAAGAAGATGGTGGACATGATCGAGCGCGGTGAGGAACTGCCGGTGGACCTGAAAGGCCGCTTCATCTATTACGTCGGCCCGGTCGACCCTGTGCGCGAGGAAGTGGTTGGTCCCGCGGGCCCCACCACCGCCACCCGCATGGACAAGTTCACCCGCACCATGCTGGAGAAAACCGGCCTTACCGGCATGATCGGCAAGGCTGAGCGCGGCCAGGTGGCCATTGATGCCATCCGCGAGTTCGGTGCTGTCTATCTGATGGCCGTTGGTGGTTCTGCCTATTTGGTGTCCAAGGCCATCAAACACGCGGAAGTGGTTGCCTTCGAAGAGCTGGGGATGGAAGCCATCTACGAATTTGAGGTGGAAGACATGCCCGTTACGGTCGCGGTGGATTCCAAGGGCTCCTCTGTTCACCAGACCGGCCCTGCCGAATGGCACGAGAAGATTATCACCGCCAAGGCGGTGTGATCCTTACGAGAACTCAGGAAGAACAACTGATACTCAGATGCTTCCCCCAGTCCGGGGGAGGCGCTGAGTATTGTTCGAATTCCGGCTGTTCATCGAACGGTTTCTTCAATACCTCCAGCAACTCCTTCATAGGCTCGTAGTCGCCGTTCTGGGCTTCCAGGATCACCTGCTGCGCAAGATAGTTCCTTAGAATGTACTTAGGGTTCACCTTCCGCATCTGGTATTCCCGCTCGTCATGGGCGCGGGTTTCGGATTGCAGGCGCTGTTCATACCGCTCGAGCCATTCATCCGCCACACTGCGGTCCACAAACAGGTCGCGGATCGGCGAAGAGCCTTTCGATGTGAGGTTGGATAGTCCCCGGAAAAACAGCGTGTAGTCCACATGATGCTCGTGCAGCATGCTGAAGGTGTCCATTATCAGGCTGAGGTCGGATTCGTCTTCCTGGGCCAGCCCCAGCTTATCCCGCATGTTTTGCAGGAAGCGTTCGTTGTAGGCGAGCTCGTAACGCCGCAGCCCCCGTCTTACGTCGTCCTCGTTCATGATCGGAAGCAGCGTGTTCGCAAGATACTGGCAGTTCACAAACCCGACACTGGGCTGGCGATTGTAGGCGTAGCGTCCGCCCTGGTCGGTATGATTGCAGATGTAACCGGCGTCGAAATCGTCCAGGAAGGCATAAGGGCCGTAGTCAAAGGTGTCCCCGATAATCGACATGTTGTCGCTGTTCATCACCCCATGGCAGAACCCCACGGCCTGCCAGTCGGCAATCATCCGCGCCGTGCGCTCGACCACCTCGACATACCAGCGTTGATAGCGTTCGTCCTCCGGGAGGTCGATCAGGTGAGGGAAGTGCAGCGCAATCACATGTTCAATCAGCGTTTTCAGGGCCTGTTTGCCCTCATGATGCGCCGCGAACTCAAAATGCCCGAATCGGATGTGCGTCTGGGCCACTCTCACCAACGCCGCCGCCGTCTCAATCGACTCACGCCGCACCGGGTCTTTCGCGCTCACCATGAACAATGCCCGAGTGGTGGGAATTCCCAGCGCTGCCATCGCCTCGCTGCACAGGTATTCGCGGATCGTGGAGCGCAGAACGGCCTTGCCGTCCCCGAACCGGGAATAGGGCGTTGTCCCAGCCCCCTTCAGGTGCCAGTCCCAGCGTCGCCCATCAGGGCCCACCGTCTCCCATAACAGTAGCCCACGGCCGTCGCCCAGGTCCGGGTTATACATTCCGAACTGGTGCCCGGTGTATTTCATCGCCACCGGGTCCATGCCTTCCAGCAATTCCGTCCCGGCACCAATGCCGGTCCAGTCCTCGGGGTTCTGCGTGTGAAAACCCATCTCCCCGGCCAGGTCGTGGTTAAAACACACCATCCGGGCATCCCTCAACGGCGTGGGCGGCACCCGGGTGTAAAAACTGTCCGGAAGCTCAAGATAACGATGTTCGACTTTAAACGGGTTGCTGCTCATAGCGTCAGTGTCCCAGATAACTCCAATCTCCCACAAACCAAATAACCACTGCCTATACTCCAATTGGTACAAAACCTGCAAAACTCAAAACAAACCAACAGGGAAGCCGTCAACCGTGTCCTCACCCGAATTGACCAATACCATCCGTACATTGATCAAGCAGGAATCCCTTCCCGATTCCTACGCCGACACCGTCAAAAAGACCATCCTACCCCTGGCCCAGCACCTGCACAGCCTCAAACAGGCCCGAAACGAGCCCATCGTCATTGGCATCCACGGCGCCCAGGGTACTGGAAAATCCACGCTGACCCTGTTTCTCCGGGAACTGCTGACCAATCATTATCGAATCCCCACGGCCAGTTTTTCCCTCGACGACCTCTATCTCACCCGTGCAGAGCGGGAGCAGCGAGCAAACGAAATCCACCCGCTGTTCATTACCCGGGGCGTTCCCGGCACCCACGACCTGGCATTGGGGCAGCACGTTGTTGACCAACTGAAAGCCGCCCACCGGGACACGGAAACCGCCATTCCAGCGTTTGATAAGTCCCGGGATGACCGTTACCCGAAAGCACAGTGGCCTGTTTTCAAGGGCAGGGCCGACATCATCCTGGTGGAGGGCTGGTGCGTGGGAGCCGTTCCAGCGGGTGGCGAAGAGGAATTGATGGAGCCAGCCAACGAACTGGAGCGGTCCGAGGACCCTGAAGGCCTGTGGCGTCGAAACGTCAATAGCTGCCTGAAAGGGGAGTATGGCCGGTTTTTCAGCCAGCTCGACAGCCTGATCATGCTGCGAGCTCCCTCCATGGAGTGCGTGCTGACATGGCGCACCCTACAGGAGCAGAAGTTAAGGGATCGTTCTCGGGCTGCACCAAAAGAGAGCGCGTCTGATCAAAAGGCCGGGAATGAGTTACGCATCATGAGCAATGAGGAAATTGCCCGATTCATCATGCACTACGAACGGATCACCCGCGCCAGCCTGCAAGAAATGCCCGCCCGCGCCGATTGCGTGATCAATGTCGGTGAAGACCACAGTTTCGGTGAACCGCTGATCCGTCAGCGCCAATAGAGGACATTGCCATGGCCAAACCCAGACTGCTCCTGTTTTCCGACCTGGACGGCACACTTCTGGACCACGACAGTTACGACTGGTCGCCCGCGAAGCCAGCGCTTGAGCGGCTGGCGGCGGCAGACATCCCGGTGGTGCTCAATTCCAGTAAAACCGCAGGAGAGATACAGGCCGTGCGGGAGCAACTGGGAAACACGGCGCCTTTCATTGTTGAAAATGGCGCTGCCGTTATTGTCCCCGCGAACTGTTTTGGACCGGGCCCTGAGCAAGTGCAGAGTTTTGGGGCATCCCGGGATGAGGTGTTAACCCTGCTGAAGGAATGTCGGGCTGAGGGTTTTCAGTTCCGCAGTTTTGCGGATATGAGCCCGGCGGAGCTGGCCGGGCACGCCAACCTCTCTGAATCCGAAGCCGAACTGGCGAAAGACCGCGCCGGCACAGAGCCATTGCTGTGGGAAGGAGACGAGGATTCGCTGGCCAGATTTCGCGAGAAATTGGATGAACACGACTGCCGCCTGGTGCAAGGCGGGCGCTTTCTCCATGCCATGGGCACTTTTGATAAAGCCGATGGGGTCCGTTTTTTGCTGGGTAAATACAGGGAACACTTTGAGCAGGACCGGCTGATTGCCATTGCACTGGGCGACAGTCCCAACGACCAACACATGCTGGAGGAAGCCGATATCGCGGTTATCGTTCGGGGCGTCCACTCAGAGAGCGTATCCCTGCCATCCCAGAGCCGGGCAATACGGTCCATTAAGGCCGGTCCGGCGGGGTGGAACGAATGCGTGCTGAATCTTCTGATTGAGTACGGTTACTGAAACCGGGTACTAACCACAGGAGAGCCGCCATGGGCGACTTTTACCAGAACGGCATCATCACAACCCTTCATAACCTGTGCCGACGGCCGGTGGAAGAGCTGGAGCGGGAACTTATGGGGTTCCGCAAAGAGCGACCGATGTCGCTGGTGCTGCCATCCCTGTACTCAGAGCTTGAAGGCCCGGCCCTTAAGAACATTGTGAAAGAACTCGCCAAAGTGCCGTACCTCGAGCAGATCGTCATCGGCCTTGATCGCGCCAACGAGGAGGAATATCGGCACGCCCTGGCGTATTTCTCCGAACTGCCCCAGCATGTGCGTGTGCTCTGGAACGACGGCCCACGGCTGAAAGCGCTGGATTTGCAACTGCGCGAGCAGAACCTGGCACCCACAGAAATGGGTAAGGGGAGGAACGTCTGGTATTGCTTTGGTTACGTGCTTGCCTCCGGCAAGAGCAAATCGGTTGCCCTCCACGACTGCGACATCCTGACCTATTCCCGTGACCTGGTGGCAAGGCTGATCTACCCGGTGGCCAATCCCGGTTTCAATTACATGTTCTGCAAAGGCTACTACGCCCGGGTAGCGGATGGCGCAATGAACGGCCGTGTTAGTCGGTTGCTGGTCACACCCCTGATTCGTGCGCTGAAGAAAGTGTGCGGCCCTAGCGACTTCCTGGACTATCTCGACAGCTACCGGTATCCGCTGGCGGGGGAATTCTCGTTCCGGACCGACGTCATTAACGACTTGCGCATACCCAGCGACTGGGGGCTGGAAGTGGGCGTGCTCTCGGAGATGAAGCGCAACTATGCCACCAACCGCCTTTGCCAGGTGGACATCGCGGATACCTACGATCATAAGCATCAGGAATTATCGCCGGAGGACGCCAGCCGCGGCCTGTCCAAAATGAGCACCGACATCAGCAAGGCCCTGTTCCGCAAGCTGGCCACCAATGGCGAAATCTTCTCCAACGAAAAGTTCCGCACCATCAAGGCGGCCTACTTCCGCATTGCCCTGGACTTTGTCGAAACCTACCAGAGTGACGCGGTGATCAACGGACTGAGCTTTGACCGGCACAAGGAAGAGAAAGCGGTGGAGTTGTTTGCCCAGAATGTCATGCGGGCAGGGGCATACTTTCTGGACAACCCCATGGACACACCGTTTATTCCGAGCTGGAATCGCGTCACCAGTGCCATTCCGGATATCAAGCAACAGCTTCTCGAGGCCGTAGAGCTGGACAACGAGGAGTATCGGTAGCATGAGCAATACCCTGCATCACAAGCTCGCCACGATGCTGGATGTGGTTTACCCGGAAGCGGATACGGGCGTCCTCGCGGATCAACTGCTCGAAACCATGGGGCTGGCGTGGGATACGTCGGCGCCCCCGGCCCACCAGAATAACTGGGACGAATCTGATGTCATGCTGATCGCATACGCGGACACCGTCCAGCGCAAGGGTGAGAAGCCACTTCAGACCCTGAACCGGTTTCTCGACGACTGCCTGAATGACACCGTGTCCGCCGTGCATATCCTGCCGTTTTTCCCCTACAGCTCGGACGACGGTTTTTCCGTTATGGATTATCTGGCGGTCAATGAATCCCATGGCGACTGGACAGACATCGAGCGAATAGCTGACGACTACAAACTGATGGCGGACCTGGTGATCAACCACATGTCGGCCCGCAGCAGGTGGTTCGAGAACTTCCGGAAACGGATCGATCCTGGCAAGGATTACTTCTTCGAGGCCAGGCCAACAGACGACCTGAGCGCTGTGGTCCGGCCCCGCACATCCCCGTTGCTTAACGCTGTACAGACAGAGGATGGCGAGCGTTACGTCTGGTGCACCTTCAGTGAAGACCAGGTGGACCTGAATTTTGCAAACCCCCAGGTGCTGAACGAATTTGTGGGCATCATCCGCTACTATCTCGAGCGGGGCGTGACCATTTTCCGGCTCGACGCGGTGGCTTTTCTATGGAAAGAGGTGGGTACGCCGTCCATCCATCTGCAGCAAACCCACGAACTGATCAAGATTCTGCGCCTGTTGATTGAACACCACACCCCCGAGAGCGTTGTCATTACGGAAACCAACGTTCCCAACCGCGAGAATCTGACTTACTTCGGCAACGCCAACGAAGCCCATGTGATCTACAACTTTTCGTTGCCGCCGCTGCTGATCAACACTCTGGTCACTGGCAACTGCCGCCACCTGAAAACCTGGCTGATGAGCATGCCGCCGGCGCAGATGGGCACCACCTATCTCAACTTCATTGCCTCCCATGATGGCGTGGGCCTGCGCCCAACAGACGGCCTGTTGACGGAAGAAGAGAAGCTGCGACTGATCAACACCATGGAATCCTTCGGCGGTAAAGTCTCCTATCGGCGTACGCCAGATGGCAAGGATCAGCCCTATGAAATGAACGTGGCGTTGTTTGATGCCTTAAAGGGAACAGCGGAGAGAGGCGCTGACCATTGGCAGTTGCACCGCTTTATCTGCGCTCATACCGTTATGCTGGCCCTGGAAGGGATTCCTGCGTTCTACATCCACAGCCTGCTGGGCACTGAGAACGACCATGAGCGGGTTAAGAACACCGGTCGCCTGCGTTCCATCAACCGCGGGCAGTGGAACCTGGACACTTTGGAAGCTGAGCTGGCGGACCCGCTAAGCCATCATCACAACGTGTTCACCGAGCTCAAGCGCCTGATTGCCATTCGCCGCAAGCAGCCCGCCTTCCACCCCAACGCTACCCAGTTCACTCTCCATCTCGGTTTGCAGCTGTTCGGGTTCTGGCGCCAGAGCATGCGACGTGACCAGTCAATCTTCTGCATTCACAACATCACCGATGAGGTCCAGCAGGTGTCCCTTGGCGACATTAACCTGATAGGAACCGACGAGTGGCAGGACCTGATCTCTGGCCTGAAGATTGACGACCTGTCTGGCAGCCTGACTCTCAAGCCCTATCAAAGTGTGTGGTTGTCGAACCGGGAATGATGGCAGAATGCGCGGATGCCATCGACAGCCCAGCCCCGCATTCTATTATTGTCCGCCTACGACGCCGGCAGCCATCAACGCTGGCGTGAACAACTGGTGGCCAGCCAGCCCGATTTCGATTGGGAGGTGCTGGCGCTCCCGCCCCGCTTTTTTCGCTGGCGGATTCGCGGCAATGCACTGACCTGGCTACAGGAGCCGGCGCTAAAGGCCCACTATGATCTCCTGGTGGTGACCTCCATGGTGGATCTGGCGTCCCTGAAGGGATTCCATCCTCATCTGGCGCGTACGCCTACGATTCTCTACATGCATGAGAACCAGTTTGCCTACCCGGATTCCGGCCGGCAGCATTCCAGTGCCGAGCCCAAAATCGTTAATCTCTACAGCGCCGTTGCCGCGGATAAAGTGCTGTTCAACAGCGCGTGGAACCGGGACAGCTTTCTGGATGGCGCCCGACGTTTCCTGGAAATGATGCCGGACGGGCTCCCCGATGGCCTGCTGGAGGGTATCGGCAGGAAATCCCAGGTCGTTCCCGTGCCGATCGAAGACCGCCTGTTTGTTGAAAGAGAGAAACCGATCAACGCACAGTGCCCTCATCTCCTATGGAATCACCGCTGGGAATACGACAAGGCGCCAGACCGGCTGTCTTTGTTGCTGGATTCGCTTGCCGACGCCGGCCAGGACTTCCGGTTGAGTGTGGTAGGGGAGCAGTTTCGCAAGGAGCCCGAGGCATTCGGTGGTATACGTGAGCGACACCGGGAGCGCATAGTGAACTGGGGATACCTGCAGAGCAGGGCGGATTACGACCGGTTGCTGGGCGAAGCTGATGTGGCTATCTCCACCGCTCTTCATGATTTCCAGGGGCTGTCGGTATTGGAGGCGATGGCATCTGGCTGCCTGGCATTGGCGCCGGACCGGCTGGCCTACCCGGAATATGTACCAGCGGCGCAACGCTATGCCTGTCACGTGGATAATCCAGCGGCGGAGGCTGACGCCGCGGCCGGTCTACTAAGCCGCTTAATACATCAACCACCGGAGACTTGCAGGCTCGGAGATTGGCGGCTCAGTGAACTGCAAATGAAATATTACAAAGTGATCAGTGCAACCCTGGGCCAGCAGACGGTATCCTGAGCCTGACCCAAAACACGGAGTAAGCGCAGATGATGAGAGCCATCAAAGTCAGTGGCGACACACTGAGCTGGGAAGCGTATGAAGCGCCTTCCGAGGTGCCCGAAAATCATGTGGCTATTGATATTGCGTGGACCGCCATCAACCGTGCGGATCTGATGCAGAAAGCCGGTGTCTATCCGCCACCGCCTGGCGCGTCGGACATCCTGGGCCTCGAAGTCAGCGGGACTATTTCCAGGGTGGGAGAGGGTGTTCATAACCTCAAACCCGGTGATGAAGTCTGCGCACTGCTTACGGGCGGTGGTTATGCCACCCATGTGGTGGTGCCTGCGGTTCAGGTGTTGCCCGTTCCAAAGGGTTACAGCCTGAAAGAGGCAGCGGCCATTCCTGAAGTGTTTGCGACCGCCTGGCTGAATCTCTATCACGAAGCTGCACTCAAGCCTGGGGAGAAAGTGCTGGTCCACGCAGCGGCCAGTGGCCTTGGTACGGCCGTGATTCAATTGGCAACGGCTCTCGGCAATCCGGTGTTTGCCACGGCCGGCGACAACGACAAACTCGAGATCTGCAGAAGGCTGGGCGCCAGCGGTGTCTGGAATCGCAAGGACGGTTCGTTCGTCGATGCCATCAAATCCTGGGGCGGGGTGGACATGGTGCTGGACCCCGTTGGCGGAAACTACATCGCCGAAGACCAGAAAGTATTGAATATGGATGGCCGAATCATACTCATTGGCCTGATGGGCGGTCGTATGGCGGAAGTCGATCTGGGGTTGATGTTGATGAAACGCCATCGCCTGATCGGTTCAACCCTTCGGTCCCGGCCCGTGGCGGACAAGGGTGATGTCATGAGTGCCCTGTATAAGCATGTCTGGCCACTGCTCAGTGCCCGGCAGATTGATCCGGTGATTGATAGTGCCTGGCCTATCGAGAAGGCGGGGGAAGCCATGGCCTATGTGGCGGAGAATCGAAACATCGGGAAAGTCTTGTTGCAGGTTGCCGGGTAAACCTCCTTCCCTGGAGGTTTTCCGGATCAATCGGCGATGTGTACCAACTGCTTGCCGAAGTTTTTCCCTTTCAGCATACCCTTGAAGGCTTCCGGTGCGTTTTCCAGGCCTTCCGCGATGGTCTCGCGGTATTTGAGTTCGCCAGAAGCAACACGGTCCGCCAGGATATTGGTGATTTCCTGATGTTTGTCTTGCCACTCTGTGACCAGGAAGAAACGGTGCTCCGGCACCGGGTCCAGCGCCTTGAGTACGTGGAAAGGTGTTTCCACGGACCCCATGTCCTCGGCATTGTAAGCGGACACGAAGCCGCAGATAGGTACCCGAGCGCCAGGGTTGAGTAACGGCGCCACAGCACGGGTCACGGCACCGCCCACGTTTTCGAAGTAGATGTCGATGCCGTCGGGGCAGGCGGCCTTGAGATCGGCTTCGAGGTTGCCGGCCTTATAATCCACGCAGGCATCAAAACCCAACTCTTCCACCACATACCGGCATTTCTCAGGTCCCCCGGCCACGCCGACGGTACGGCAACCTTCTTTCCTGGCAGTTTGACCAACCACCGTGCCCACCGGGCCAGACGCGGCGGACACCACAACGGTCTCGCCGGATGTCGGCTTGCCCACATACATCAGGCCGCAATAACCGGTGCGTCCGGGCATCCCGGCAACGCCAAGGTAGGCCTGCAGGGGCACGTTGTCCTTCGGTTCAATCTTGTAGACCATCTCCGCATTGGCAGGGAACACTACATACTCCTGCCAGCCCGAGTAGCAGGTCACCAGGTCATCCACTTTGAGGTCGTCTGACCGGGACTCGACGATCCGTGCGACGCTTTCGCCAACGACGACCTCATCAAGGCCAATAGGATCCATGTAGCCCTTGGCATCGTTCATGCGGGGGCGCATGTAAGGGTCCAGCGACAGCCATAGCACTTTGGCCAGGACCTCACCTTCTTTCAGTTCGCGGACTGGCCGCTCTTCAAGGGTCAGGTCACCCTCCTGAATTTCGCCCTGCGGGCGCTGCTTGAGAATCACCGCTCGATTGGTATGGTTGGTCACAAATCATCTCCGGTTGCATAATGAAACCAGATTAGGGTGCAGCAGATTCGTTTTGAGGTCAACATCCCGGCTTTGCGAAACCGGGGTTACATTCTCCTGCCTGATCGTTATAATCACCCAAGCTCAGGACGAGCTGTTTGTTGAACGACGCCAATTTCAGACATCTTCAGGGATCGAAGACATGCCCCAGGCAACCGGACTGCAGTTCACGGCCACCCTTGGCCAACTCCCCAAAGACCTGTTCGTGGTCGCCCGTTTCGAGCTGAC
>NZ_LSMM01000079.1:0-22212 GCF_001566815.1 Marinobacter sp. Hex_13 | reverse complement strand
GCCGATGCCGGTGATGTGGAGGGCAAAATGCGCGACGCCCTGAACGGCAAGACGGCGGAGCAGGTACTGGCCCAGGCAGAGCAAATTCAGGCCGAACGCAAAGCCCGGGAGAAAGAGCAAGCACTGGCCGAGATCCGCGAACTTGTTGCCAAGCGGGACAAGGCTGAGCAGGCCAAACAGCAGCTGGAGCAGTTCCAAGTGGTTCGCTCCCGCTTCTATATGCGAGAACGGCAATACCTTGGCAAGCAGCCGATCATTGAGCTAACGGTCAAGAACGGCACGGATCAAGCCATCTCCCGTGCCTATTTCACCGGCACCATCGCCAGCCCTGACCGGAGCGTGCCCTGGCATGAAGACCAGTTTAATTACAGCATTTCCGGTGGCCTGGAGCCCGGCGAGGAAGCTACCTGGACGCTTGCACCGAACAGTTATTCTGATTGGGGCAAGGTGGATGCCCCGGCAGATGCCGTCTTTACCGTGCTGGTGGAAAAGCTGGACGGGCCGGACGGCGAAGCCCTGTATTCCACCAGAGACTTCAGCGAGCGAGATCGTAACCGCTTGGCTGAGCTGAAAAAGCAATATGGAGTTGATTAGATCAGCCACTACCTGAATCACAGCGGGCCTGATTCAGGCAGGATTGGGACTTGGAGGGCTCTGACCGGTACCATACGGAAAAATCATTAAGTTGGCCCAAGGTAAGGAAGGCCGCTAGTGAGGCGCGGAGCGCCTCGCAAGAGCCGGTAACAGGAGATAGGGATGCCTCCCTCCTTTACATCATTGACTGGCAGGTAGGTCTCCAATATCCCCGCTTTGCGCTAGGTGATGCGGCGGCCATATTGCCGTCATAAGATCTCTGATCTTGTCTCCGAATAACTGTAAATCCAGCTTCATGCTGCTCTATGCGGTTCAAGGCTGGTTAAAATCAAGATATGCGGTAGTATCGCCCTATCAATAGTTCGAGTAGTGGCTCGCTGGAGTCGGGGTGAGAAATGGACGAAATTGAAGATCGCTGGTTATCCGTGGAAGAGATATGCCGGCACCTGGGCGTCAGTAATGACACGGTTTACCGCTGGATAGATAAACACTCCATGCCGGCTCATCGCATGGGCAGGTTCTGGAAGTTCAAAAAAATTGAGGTGGATGAGTGGGTTAAATCGGGCGGCGCCTCCGAAGTTGCCGATAAGAGTGGCCGACACTATGGCGCTTGAGCGGTATCGCATCTCCTTCACGTCCGGCAGCCTGTATCACCGTGAATCAGTGAAGTTGGCCGAGCTATACCTGTCATCCCGTGACTGGGAAGAAGTGAGTGCTCAGGCCCTGCGCGACAATGTGCTTCAGGCCCGGACTGAAAGCACAGCAAAGCGCACCTGTCGAGAAGCGATAGCGCGCTTGAAGACGTTAAACGAGAGCGAGTTGGCTTTCCTGCCGGAGGCAAACCACCAGGATCAGGCGCACCTCCTGTGGGTTGCAGTGTGTCGTCTGTACCGCTTTGTAGCGGACTTTGCGGTGGAAGTGCTCCGCGAACGGTTTGTCGCGATGAAACTGGACCTCAGTTTTGAGGATTTCGATGCCTTCTATAACCGTAAATCGGAATGGCATGACGAGCTTGATAATGCCAGCGCATCAACGCGCGATAAGTTGCGGCAGGTCCTGTTCAGAATGTTGCGGGAGGCTGGGCTGTTAGCTAAGGACAAAACTATCAACGCGATACTGCTGAGCCCCAGGCTGGTTGAGTTACTTCGTGATAACAACCCTGACGAGTTTTTGTACTTTCCAGTCTATGAATCAGATATCAAGGGGATGTCAAAGTGAGAAAAGACATTGCCAAAATGCCGATGCAGGACAGGCTCCAGCACCTGGTCAGCGTGGTCTCCGGCCAGCGATTCCTGAACAAGCAGGGGCTGGGTAATGAAGTGCCATTCTTCATCTGCCCCTACCGGCCTGAAGAGGCGGTCGACATGGATCGCCTACAGCGGCAGCTCGTTAATCGACTGGAGCAGGCAGGCATCAAGATTCTGTGCATCAATCTGTATGACCTGGCCGTCGATATTTTGAAAGACAGAGAAATCTGGGAGCAGGTGTTGGAGCTTGAGCCCACGGTCGCGAAGGATCAGCTGAAAGAGCTATTACAGGGCGTGCTGGACCCGGAAGCCCATTTGGTACCCGCTATCGCGGCAAAGCTTCAGTCCGTTGAGTTTGACGTGTTGTTTATTTCCGGGGTGGGGGAAGTATTCCCCTATATACGCTCCCATAACGTGCTTAATAACCTGCAAAGCACCGCCAAAGACCAGCCAACAGTGATGTTTTTTCCAGGCTCCTATACTCACTCGCTGGAAACCGGTGCATCGCTGGATCTGTTCGGCAGGCTGCATGACGACAAGTACTACCGTGCGTTCAACATCTTTCATTACGAAGCCTGAGCGGACGATACGATTCGAGGCGTAATCATTAAGGGAAAGTACAATGACATTGAAGAATATTTTTCTGAAGCCCGTTGACCGCCCCATTGAAGGCGTTATCAAAGCCGACGATGAAGCCAGTCTTCGCCTCGAAATTGAAGAATACGTACTGACCAACGAAGTCGAGAAACGCCTCGAAGAGTTCCTGGACGCCTACAATAACTACGAAGGGGCGAACGGGGTCTGGGTATCCGGCTTCTTCGGCTCGGGTAAGTCACACCTCCTCAAGATGCTGGCCCTTCTGCTTGAAAACCGGGAGATGGACGGTGCTACTACCCTGGACCTGTTCCTTCCCAAGTGCAGTGAGAATGAAATTCTCCGGGGCGACCTGAAGCGAGCTGTCTCAATTCCGGCGAAGAGCATTCTGTTCAACATCGACCAGAAAGCCGATGTCATCAGCAAAACCCAAATCGATGCGCTTCTGGCCGTGTTCGTTAAAGTCTTCGACGAAATGTGCGGCTACTACGGCAAACAAGGGCACATTGCCCAGTTTGAGCGCGATCTGGACGGCCGTGGCCTGTACGAACAATTCAAAGCCGAGTACGAGGCCATCGCCGGTCGCCCCTGGCAGAAAGGCCGGGAGCAAGCCCTTCTGGAAGGCCCCAATATTGCCAAAGCCTACGCCGCTGTGACCGGTGGCGACCCGCAGTCGGCAGCGGGCATTCTGGACAAGTACCGCAGCGAATACCGCGTTTCAATTGAAGACTTCGCGGACAATGTGAATGCCTATATCGAGAAGCAGGCAAAAGAGGGTGGCCACAAAGAGTTCCGCCTGAACTTCTTTGTGGACGAGGTCGGCCAGTACATTGCCGACAACACCAAGCTGATGACCAACCTGCAAACCATTGCCGAGAGCCTCGCCACCAAGTGTCGGGGCCGGGCCTGGATTATCGTCACCGCGCAGGAAGAGATGAAAAACGTGGTTGGCGAAATGGGCAAGCAACAAGGCAACGACTTCTCGAAAATTCAGGCACGGTTCAATAACCGCATGAAGCTGTCCAGCGCGGACGTGGCAGAGGTCATCCAGAAGCGCCTGTTAACCAAGACCGAAGAAGGCGTCAATCAGCTGTCGGACGTCTATCACGCGCAGGCAAACAACTTCAAAACCCTGTTTGACTTCGCGGATGGATCGGCCACCTACCGGAACTTCCGGGACAGGGACCACTTCATCCACAGCTACCCCTTCGTCCCCTACCAGTTCGCGCTGTTTCAATCGGCGATCCAGAACCTGTCGCAGCACAACGCCTTCGAGGGTAAACACAGTTCTGTCGGTGAGCGCTCCATGCTGGGGGTTTTCCAACAGGTGGCCATCCACATCGGCAACCATGAGGTGGGCCAACTGGCCACTTTTGACCTGATGTTTGAAGGCATCCGCTCTGCACTGAAATCACAAATACAGCGGGCGATTATTCAGGCCGAGAACCACCTCGATAATGCCTTCGCCATTCGGCTGCTGAAGGCCCTGTTCCTGGTCAAATATGTCAAGGAATTCAAGCCCACGGTGCGCAACCTTTGCGTGCTGATGCTGGATGCCTTCGATCAGGATCTGCCGGCACTTCGCACCAAGGTCGAAGAAGCCCTGAGCCTTCTGGAGCAACAGACCTACATACAGCGCAACGGCGACCAGTACGAGTACCTGACGGACGAGGAAAAGGACGTCGAGCAGGAGATCAAGAACACAGAGGTTGAGTCATCGGACGTTGCGGACGAGCTGGAAAAGATCGTTTTCGACTTTGTTATAAAACAGCGCAAAATCCGCTATGACGCCGGCTCCTCCCAAAACCAGGGGCAGGACTACTCCTATTCGCGCAAACTGGATGATCGTCTGCATGGGCGTGAATACGAGCTCTCGATCAATGTCATCAGCCCGTTCCACGAGCATACCGATAACGAGCAAATGCTCCGTACAGCCTCTACGTACAAGGCGGACGAACTGTTTGTGCTCATGCCGTCGGACGAGCGCCTGGTGCGGGATCTGCTCATGTTCAAGCGCACCGAGAAGTACATCAAGCAGAACATTTCCGTTACCCAGCAGGAAGCCGTTAAGCGGATCCTGAATGACAAGGGCTTCCAGAACCGTGAGCGCGAGGCCAGGCTCCGGCAGCAGGTTCAGACCCTCATTGGCAAGTCCAAGTTGCTCATTGGCGGCGCCGATGTGGAAGTGGCGAATGAGGACCCCCAGACCCGCATTATTCGGAGCTTCCATGAGCTGATTTCACGGGCTTACCCCAACCTCCGCATGTTGCGCGGCGTTTCCTACACGGAAAACGACATCAGCAATTGCCTTAACCGTACAGACGATGGCCTTTTCGGTAACGACGCCACGGCCCTGGCGGAATCCGAGCAGGAAGTGCTGGCATTCATTCAGAGCAACAATCGGGGCGGTGTCCGCACCACCCTCAAGAGCCTGCTGGAAAAGTTCGAACGCAAACCCTACGGCTGGTATTACGCCGCGATTCTCTGCACCCTGGCCAACCTGTGTGCCCGTGGCAAGGTGGAGGTTCGTCTCGACGGGAATATCCTGGAGGACAGCGAGCTGGAGCGCGCCCTGCGTAACACTCACGGCCACGGCAACGTGGTGTTGGAACCACAGATTGAGTTCACCGCCTCTCAGGTCCGAGCCCTCAAGTCGTTCTACGAGGACTTCTTCGACAGCCCGCCTCGCAGCAGCGAAGCCAAGGCCCTGGGCAAAGAGGCCGGCGAAGCCTTCCAGGACATGTACCACGACCTGGACCGGCGGGTAGCGCAGGTCGACCAGTACCCGTTTCTCAATGCCTTGAAACCTGCCCTGGTGACGCTGAAAGACGTCGCCGGAAAGCCCTACACCTGGCACCTGACGGAATTGGGCAAGCAGGAAGACCAACTGCTGGACCTGAAAGAGGATGTCATCGACCCGATCCGCAAGTTCATGGGGGGCTCACAAAAAGACATCTACAACCAGGCTCGGTCCTTCCTGCAGAGCCAGGAGCCCAACTTTATCTATGTGGCCGGGGACGAGATCGAGCAGATCCGCACCATCCTGAACGACCCCAACTGCTACAAAGGGAATCGCATTCAGCAGCTTAAGGGCCAGCTGGATAGCCTGCAGGAGCGCATCGATGAGAAAGTGCAGCAAACCCGAGCTCAGGCAGAAACCTCCCTGAAGACCATGCAGGAGCGCATGCAGAGCATGGACGAATACCAGTCCCTGCCGGAACCGCGCCAGGATGAGCTCAACAGACCGTTCCGGGATCTGGTCGATTACATCGGACAGGAGCGCCTGATTGCTGTGATCAAGGACCGGACCCGGTACTTTGAAGAAGAGGGCTACCAGAAGCTGCTGGGCAAAATGGTGGCGCTGGCCAATCAGAAATTAGCACCGGCAGACGACTCCCAGCAGCCTCCGGGTAGTCAGGATGAGGGCGAGAATAGGGGGGAGTCTCACGAGGTCAAGGAATCGGCAGCCGACTACGTTCACACCCGCAACCTCCGTGTCGCGTTCGACAAGGCCTGGCTGGCCGACGAGGGGGATGTGGACCGCTATCTGAATGCCCTGCGCGAGGCCCTGCTGGTTGAAGTCCAGCAAGGCCGCAAGGTTCAGATTTAAGCATGCCGAACCGTCTAACCGGTCGATGTTGGGGATAGCCATGCACCAAGCCGAACAGGAAATCCGGGCACTCATTCACGGCGGAGAGAGCCTCGCCGTCGAGTTCAAGAGCGACGTCAAAAGCCTGCCGGACCGGGATCTGGTAGCTGCGGTGGTGGCCCTGGCCAACACCGAGGGCGGCGACCTGTTCCTGGGCGTTGAAGACGATGGCACCCCGACTGGGTTGCATGCCAATCATCGCAACCTCGCCGGCCTGCCCGCACTGATTGCCAATAAGACCATCCCTTCGCTGGCCGTGCGCGTTGAGGCCCTGGAGCTGGAGGGGCAACCTATTGCCAGGATCCAGGTGCCCAAGTCCCGGCAGCTGGTGTCCACCTCGGATGGCCTGCTGCAACGTCGGCGCCTGAGAATGGACGGCACTCCGGAGGCCGTGCCCTTCTACCCCCATGAGTTTGTTCAGCGCCAGTCCAGCCTGGGGGTAACGGACCCCTCGGCCTTGCCGGTGGAAAACCTGGCGGTTGACGACCTGGACCCGATTCAGCGCATCCGCATCCGCAACGCCATCAAGAAGTACGGCGGCGATCAGAGCCTGATGCCCCTGGCGGACGATGAGCTGGACGGCGCCCTGGGGCTGACTGTGAGCGTGGGTGGCATGCGCCGCCCCACGGTTGCAGGCCTGTTGCTGCTGGGGAACGAAATGCAGCTCCGACAGCACCTGCCCTCCCACGAGGTAGCGTTCCAGGTGCTGCGCGGAACCGATGTGCTGGTCAATGAGTTCTACCGCAAACCGCTGCTGGAGACCTTCGAAGAGGTCGAGGTGCTATTCCGCGCCCGAGTGGAGGAAGAGGAAATTCAAGTCGGCCTGTTTCGCGTGCCTATCCCCAACTTCGACCGTCGGGCCTTTCGGGAAGCTTTTGTGAACGCGCTGGTTCACCGCGACTACAGCGCCCTGGGTGCCGTGCACGTCAAACTGGACGATGACGGCTTGAGCATAAGTAATCCGGGCGGGTTTGTGGAAGGCGTCAACCTGGACAACCTGCTGGTGGCTGACCCTCGCTCCCGTAACCCCTTGCTGGCTGACATTATCAAGCGTATCGGTTTGGCCGAACGCACGGGCCGGGGTATCGACCGTATTTTCGAGGGCATGCTCCGCTACGGGCGCACCGCCCCCGACTACTCCATGTCGTCCGCTCACACCGTCTCCGTGCGCATGAGCGCAGCGGACGCGGACGCCGAGTTCCTGCGCATGATCGTCGAGCGCGAGGAACAGACCGGTGCCGCCATGCCCATTGACAGCCTGATTATCCTGTCCCGGCTGCGCAATGAGCGGCGCTTGAGAACGGCGGACTTGGCCAAGTCGGTACAGAAGCCGGAAACCGTGGTCCGGGGCACCCTGGAGAAACTGGTGGAAGCCGGCATGGTGGAAGCCCACGGAACCGGCAAGGGCCGCACCTACACCTTGGGCGCCAAGGTATATCAAGGGGCGGGGCAAAAGGCCGCCTATGTACGCCAGGCGGGGTTCGATGCCATCCAACAGGAGCAAATGGTGCTGAATTTCATCGATACCCACGGCAGCATCAAACGAGCGGATGCCGCTGATCTGTGCCATATCAGCCCTTTCCAAGCCACTCGGCTGCTCAACCGCTTGAAAGACAAGGGTGTGATACGCCCGGTAGGCCAGGGGAAGGGGACTCGATATGAGCGAAGCTGATAAAATACGTGCGGCGCACGAAAAATACGAGCGGATACGAGCGCCGCGCGTATTTCCGTGTGCTCCCAAGCAGGCAGGCTATGGCGCAGCCGATACCGCATTAGACCAGCTCAGTAACAATATATTGGGAAGTAACGATGATAGAAAGCCTTGAGCTTAGAAACTTTACGTCATTCAGAAAGCTGGAGATCAATTTTTCGCCAAGAATCAACGTGATCATTGGCGAAAACGGGACCGGCAAAACCCATTTGCTTAAGGCAGCATATGGGCTGTGTTCCGGCGCGCCACTGTTTAAGAATCAACCTGACCTCGGTCAGAATGAGCTCGAAGTAGCGCTGACCACCAAATTCCTTCGCCTGTTTATGCCTCTTGATGACAGGTTTGGAAAGCTGCACGGCCAAGGCGCGACTGATCAGGCGTACCTTTTGGCCCAATTTGCCCATGAGAAAAAGGTCGCCGCAACATTCTTTAACAACTCTAAAGCATTAGCCATTCAGGATCGTACAAACTACGAAAAAAACCTGGCTGAAGCGGTATTCATTCCCACCAAAGAAGTCCTCTCATTTATGAAGGGATTCAACAGTCTGTATGAAAAATATGGGCTCTCTTTCGATCAAACTTACCAGGACATTTGTCTCGCACTGGACCTCCCTGAAGTGCGCTCCCAACTACTGCACGAAAAAGCAAAATGGGCTATGGCCGAAATCGAGAAAATATGCGGTGGTCGTTTTGTTTTTTATGGAGGAGGAAAGGTTACTTTTAAGACTGAGCATACGGAGTACTCCGCCAACTCCATTGCGGAAGGCTTTCGTAAAGCAGGAATGCTCTCGCGCCTCCTGGAAACTGGAGCAATCCAGCCCGGTGTAAGCGGCCCACTGTTCTGGGATGAACCTGAATCTAATCTGAACCCCAAGCTGTTGAGGATCCTTGTGCAGATTCTGTTGGAGCTTTCCCGTAACGGCCAGCAGATAATTTTAGCGACTCACGATTATGTCTTGCTCAAGTGGTTCGACCTTCTAGCGGATGAAGGCAAAGAAGATCATGTCCGCTTCCATAGCCTGTATCGAGATCCTGATACTTCAGAAATTAAGGTCTCGTCCACTGACGATTACCATGATATCTCTCCCAATCCAATTGATGAAGCGTTTGGCTTTCTCATCAACCAAGAAATTGAAAATGACATGGGAGGTCTTGGTAAGTGAAAGTTGTAGCTGCTGACGGCTTTGAGTTCCAGTTCACTGATGCATTGGATGCGTTTGTGTTCGATGAAAAAGATCGATCAAAACCTACATTTCATGGTGCCCCTATGAAAGGAGTCGATATTGTCGCCGAGTTTGAAGCGGCCTATGTCTATGTAGAGTTGAAAGACTATGACGATCCGTCGATTTATGATGTCCGCAATGCGGCAAACGATGAGCAGAAGAAAGCAAGGCAAGACAGTTTTAAATGGCTAAAAAACTATCTCAAGTATAAATTCCGAGATTCTTATCTCTATAGGCACGCCGAACAAAAAGTGGATAAGCCCGTCCACTATGTCTGTCTTCTCACTTTTGAGAACGCCCTGAATGGCCACATGCAAAAGTCATTGAAGCAGGAGCTACCTGTGGGGAAAGCTTCCTCGCGCTGGGTTCAGTCACTGGCCACCAGCTGTCAAGTCGTCAACCTGCAGAAGTGGAACGAAAACTTTCCCAAATGGCCTGTTACGCGCTTGGCGGATGCTGAAGGAGCATAATCAGATGGAAACATCGAAACTTAAAAAATTCGCCCAATTCGCTCGCCGCAGCCTCCTCGAACAGGTTACAGCCAAGCTCAAACTGGTACTCGCCGACGAGAGTCCCGCCCGGCGAGAAAGGCCACAGGCGATTAAAAAGCTGGAAGAGGCGGTAACCGATCAAGGCAAAGAGCAGGTTATCGAGCGGGTGGCCTACATCTGGTTCAACCGCTTCTGCGCCCTGCGTTTTATGGACGTGAATCGTTACAACCGCATTGGCATTGTTTCCCCTGCCGAGGGGCAGTTCCAGCCCGAAATCTTGGCTGATGCCAAAATGGGCCATATCGATGAAGAAATGGTGTCGGAGTCAACCCGCCAGAAGATCTTCGCACTGCTGGATGGCAAAACACCCAGTCAGGATCCGCAAGGGGAAGCTTATCGCCTACTGGTCGTAGCTGCCTGTAACTACTGGTACAGCGCAATGCCGTTCTTGTTCGAGCGTATTGACGACTACACTGAGCTTTTGATGCCGGATGATCTGCTTTCAGGCAACTCGATCCTGGCCTATACCCGCGAAGCCATGACGCCGGATGCGTGTGAAGATGTTGAGGTCATAGGCTGGCTGTATCAGTTCTATATTTCTGAGAAGAAGGACCAGGTATTTGTTGATCTGAAGAAGAACAAGAAGGTGACTCCAGAGAATATCCCGGCGGCGACTCAGCTGTTCACGCCGCACTGGATTGTCCGTTATCTGGTGGAAAACTCGCTGGGACGCCTCTGGATGCTCAACCGTCCCGACTCTGGCTTAATTGAGCAGATGGATTACTACATCAAGCCAGCGCCTGCGGCGGATGGTGGAGAGCAGCCCAAGACCGACTTTTTGCGGATCAGTGGCCCGGAAGAGATCAAGATCTGTGACCCGGCCTGCGGCTCGGGACACATGCTGACGTATGCATTCGATCTGCTGTGGGCCATTTACGAAGAAGAAGGCTACGAACCTGCCGATATTCCGGCCAAGATTCTGACTCATAATCTTTACGGCATTGAGATCGACGAGCGAGCGGGAGAACTGGCCGCTTTTGCACTGAGCATGAAGGCGCGGGCCAAGCTGCGGAGGTTCTTTCGAACGCCGGTTCAACCCAACATTTGCGTTCTGGAGAATTTGCTTTTCGACGAGGGGGAGTTAACGGAATACATGGACTTTGTCGGGCGCGACCTGTTCACTGAAAAGCTGCAAACCACGCTCAAGCAATTTGAAGAGGCCAAAAACTTCGGATCGCTGATCCGACCGGAAGCCACCGGCGCAGAGGAAATACGCCGGACCTTGGCGGTCAAGAATATTTCCGGGCAGTTGTTCCTGAATGAAACACACCAAAGAGTCCTGCAAGCTTTGCTACAGGCCGATTACCTGAGCCCCAAATACCATGTGGTGATTGCCAATCCACCTTACATGGGTGGAAAAAGCATGAGCGGACGATTAGCTGCATGGCTTAAGGATAACTATACGGACGTCAGGTCTGACCTGTTTTCAGCTTTCATTGTCCGGAACACTGAGCTGGCTCTGCCCAAGGGTCAGCTTGGTTTTATGTCGCCATTCGTGTGGATGTTTATTTCATCTTACGAGAAACTTCGCAGCTTCTTGATCAATCAGAAAACTATCACCTCGCTGGTTCAACTTGAATATTCAGGCTTCGATGGTGCAACGGTACCTATTTGCACTTTCACGGCTGAGAACGCGCATCATCCTCAGTACAAAGGTGGATATGTACGGCTTTCCGATTTTCGAGGCTCCGAAAACCAAGCCCCCAGGGCGCTGGAGGCTATTCAGCATCCAGGTTGCGGATGGTTCTATCGCGCATCAGCTAACGAATTCAATAAGATTCCTGGAAGCCCTATTGCGTATTGGCTAAGCGATAACTTTCTTGCGCTTTATGAAAATCCAATTCTGAAGGATGTTTTCGATGTGAAAGAGGGCGTCGGCACCCGTAATGACGATGTTTTCATGAAGATGTGCTGGGAAGTTCCCGGCGAAAATATTGGTAGAGATAAGCGCTGGATACTGACTGATAAAGCTGGAGATTTTCGGAAGTGGTATATGGGGCCAGACTTTCTTATGGACTGGGAAGATGATGGCTACCGCATCAAGAATTACCGAAATCCAGATGGCTCTTTACGATCACGGCCCCAGAATCTGAGTTACTTGTTCAAGGAGGCTGTTGCTTGGGGACTTATTGGCTCAGGAATAACGAGCTTTCGGTGGCGTCCAGAAGGGTATGGTTTTGTCAGCGCGGCCCCGAGCCTTTTTGGAAACAATGTTTTCAAGACTATCAATCAAATGAATTCAAAAATCGTCCGAGAGCTTTTGAAGGTTCGTGGTGCAACATTAAATGTAACCTCAGGCGTTGTATCAGAACTTCCATTCCTAAAGCTTGAAAAAGCTTTTTCTGAAAAAGCTGATTTCATAGCGAACAGAGCTGTCGATTTAACGAAGCAAGATTGGGATTCGTTTGAACCTGCTTGGGATTTCACCAGCCAACCAATGCTAATGCCCGATTGCCATAAGCAGCCTCTGGAGGCTACCTATCAAAAACTTCGCGCCCACTGGCAAGAAATAGCGCTGGAAATGCAACGGCTGGAAGAAGACAACAACCGCATTTTTATCGACGCCTACGGCCTGCAGGATGAGCTGACACCAGATGTGCCACTGGAAGAGATCACCCTGACCTGCAACCCGTACTACCGCTACGGCAACAACAAGAGCGAGGAAGAGCTTGAAGCACTGCTGTTGGCCGATACCATGCGCGAGCTGGTTTCCTACGCTGTGGGTTGCATGTTCGGTCGCTACGCACTGGACAAGCCGGGTCTGGTCCTGGCCAATCAGGGAGAGACTATCGAGGACTACCTGAAGCAGATCCCGGAGCCAAGCTTTCCGGCTGATGATGACAATGTCATTCCTATGCTCGACGGCGACTGGTTCACCGACGACATCACTGAGCGCTTCCGTGAATTCCTGCGCATCGCCTTTCGCGAAGAGCACTATGGGGAAAACCTCCGCTTTGTCGAGCAAGCACTGGGCAAGGATATTCGCAAGTACTTCCTGAAGGACTTCTACAACGACCACGTGCGCCGTTACAAGAAACGGCCCATCTACTGGCTGTTCTCCTCTCCCAAGGGCTCATTCAATGCGCTGATCTACATGCACCGCTACCAGCCCCACACCGTGGGCACGGTGCTGGAGTATCTGCGCGATTTCAAAGATGAGAAGCTGAAGGCCCGGAAGAACCACCTGGAGGCCGTCAGTATCAGCGCCGGGGCCTCCCAAGGTGATAAGACCAAGGCCCTGAAAGAGATCGAGAAGATCAACAAGATCCTCGCCGAGTTGGACGACTACGAGCGGGATGTACTTTATCCCCTGGCTACCGAGCAGGTGGAAATCGATCTCGATGACGGGGTGAAGGCCAACTATCCGAAATTTGGCGACGCCTTGAAGAAAATTC
Organism: Marinobacter sp. Hex_13; assembly: GCF_001566815.1. NCBI lineage: Bacteria > Pseudomonadati > Pseudomonadota > Gammaproteobacteria > Pseudomonadales > Marinobacteraceae > Marinobacter > Marinobacter sp. Hex_13. The sequence continues at coordinate 9,248 of NZ_LSMM01000079.1, read as the reverse complement.
CAGGCTTGTCCTGAAGCAGTAAGGAGCTGTCGGCATGGCAGGTGAGTACGAAAAGGCCATTACTATCAAAGACGCGATTGATGCCATCAATCAGCGAGACTATCTGTTGCCGGCAATACAGCGGAAGTTCGTCTGGAGCAGCCATCAGATCTGCGTGCTGTTCGACTCCATCATGCGGGGTTACCCCATCAACACATTCATGATGTGGGAAATCAAGGATGATGGCATCAAGAACGACTATAAATTCTACGAGTTCCTGAAATCCTACTGCCAGCGTTTCAGTGAGGAGAACCCCCACGTTCCTACCAATGCCAGTTATAAGGATTTCAGAGCTGTCATCGATGGTCAGCAGCGTCTTACATCCCTCTACATTGGTCTCTGCGGTACATACGCATACAAAAAACCAAGGGTTTGGTGGCCGAGCACTCGCGATGACAAGGTTTTGCCACCCCGCAAGCTGTATCTGGACCTGAAAGCACCACTGGAATCGGAAGACGATGAATCGCTGATGTATTACAACTTCCGATTCCTCACAGACCGGCAATATAAAGACTCATTGGCTGCAGAGACCCCGGCCCACCACTGGCTTTGCATGCATGAAATACTCAGGTATCCACGCCACGAAAGTAGCGATGATGTGCTTTTGGAGGTGGTAATGCCAGAGCTCGAGCGACGAGGACTCAGTACAAATACCTTTGCCCGAAAAACACTGCTGAAAGTTTATGACGTGATCCGTTCCCAGCGGATCATTCACTACTTCAATGAGAACAGTCAGCAAATCGACCATGTTTTAGATGTATTTATCCGAACCAACAGCGGAGGCACTAAGCTGGACTTTTCTGACCTGCTGATGTCGATTGCCGTTGCCCACTGGGATGGAGATTTTCGGAAAGAGCTTGACGACTTGACCCAGCACATCCATCAGAACACGGAGATGGGTTTCTACATAGAGCGTGACTGGTTGTTGAAAACCTGCTTGATGCTCACGGAAGCCGATGTCCGTTTCAAAGTGAGAAATTTCAAGGGTGAGCAGGTTGCTCGAATCCAGCAAGAGTGGCCCGAGATCAAAGAATGTATTACCGAAACATTCCGCCTCGTGCGGCGGTTCGGTATTACGCCGCAGTCCCTGACCTCCAGAAACGCTGTTATTCCGATCTGTTACTACTTGTATAAAAAATGCTCTTCAGGAGAGCCACTCTTCAGGAAAATTAATAATCTTGCGAAATGCCATGAGCAACGTGCGGTAATCAGTCAGTGGTTTTACATGGCGCTGTTGAAAGGGGTCTTCGGTGGTCAAGCCGACTCCATTTTAAGCAGCATGAGGGATGTTCTGGAAAAACACCTCACCAACGACATCTTCCCGTTGCCCGCCATCATCGAGCGTTACAAAGCGACGAACAAGGATCTGCGTTTCGATGAAGAAACCCTTGATAAACTGCTGGAAACGCAGCACGGAGAGGGGCGCTGCCGCGCGTTACTGCATTTGCTGTTCCCGGAAATGAACGTTTCAGAGGTTTTTCACATTGATCACCTTCACCCGAGGGCATCCTTTGACAAGAAATTGTTAAATAAAGCTAGCTTCCTGCAGGATGACGAGCAGTTGATGGCGTTTTATCGTAATCCAGTCCACTGGAATGCGATCCCCAATCTTCACCTATTGAATCATTCGCAAAACCTTGCGAAGAAAGACCGCCCTTTGAAGGAATGGCTTTCTGACCAGAATGTGCACCTGACCCCTAGTGATCTGCTCATCGAGAATGTGGATCTGGAATTTACTTCATTCAAGGCGTTCTATCTGGCAAGGCGAGATGCCCTAAAACAGCGCTTGATATCCCGAGTTTACATGTCCGCGCCGTTGGCGGCGGAGAGTGTGGCTGACAGTGAAGACGAAGAGCTGGAAGAGGTGGTCTCATGAGCAGCCAGATTCAAACGGCTCTGACGCGACTGTTTGATAAGCACCGGATCATTTTCTGGTACGACACCAAGCAAGAGCTGCGCGGTGATTTCGAGACGGTTTCCATCCCGCACGTGGAGAAGCTGGAAATCGCCAACAACGAGTACAGTCTGAAATATCGTGTTCTGCGGGAGTCACCCGACCAGAAGTTCCTTCTGTACAAAGAAGGGCCACAACCGGAGGATCTGGACAATTGGTTGCTGGACGTACAGCTGGCCCACGGCGAGTTCCGGACTGACCAGGTGGCCATTTGGCTGTCCGAATTGGAGCTGGGCTTGGAGTTTGCCGAGGTGGCCCAGGCCCACGCAGAATTTTTCCAGGCGATCAAGCGCAAAGAGTCTTTGAAGAAGTTGCTGAAATCGGACGACACTGCCGGTCAGCTGCGCCTGAAGATGCTGGCAGTGTGTGCCGGTAGCGAGCCCCGTATGGATTCCATCGTCGAGCATTTGCTCGACGAGAGTTGTCAGTTGTCAGCTGACAGTGATCAGTTGGGTGAAAAATTTAGGCTGATTCAGCGCTGTAACCTTGATGCCTTCTTCTGGGAGCAGATGACAAGGCTTTATGGTTATGTCAGTGATACGCCAAGTATTCGAGATTTTGTCATTCAGCTGTTCAAAGACAGTTACTACCAGAATTTTACTGATCACTGCACACTGACAGCTGACAGCTTGGTCTTCCTCAAGCGCTGGAAAGACAGCCGGCAGTTCGAGCAGGGGTTTGAAACCCTGTCTGCCGAGTGTGCCGAGGTGCTGGGCATTGAGCAGGATCTCGGTAAGCGGGACTTCCGGGACCTGGTTGAGCTGGACTACTTCCGGCTAATCGACCAGAAGATTATCAGTGACCTGGTGCGGGCGGTGGTAGGCCGCACGGTCACTAGTGGCGATGTGGCACTGTGGGTGCGGCAGCGGCGCCAGGGCCACTGGTACGGGGAGTTCCGCCACCTGTATGAAGCCATTGAGTTTGCGGCCCGCTTTGTCCAGATGCTGGGTGAGGCCCGCCTCACCATGGACAGCCTCTCCGACGGCGTTCAGCGATACAGCCGTTCCTGGTTCCAATTGGATCAGCTCTACCGCAAGTTTACCTACCATGTGCGCATGTCCGGCCAGGCATCGTTAATGGGCGAGCTCAGTGAGCAGGTGGAGAATCTGTATTCCAACAACTATCTGCTCAAGCTGGGCGATGGTTTTCAGGTTCACGTGGACGCAGAGACGCGCTGGGAGGCCTATCCGGTCATTCAGCAAAAGGCCTTTTTCGAGCACTGGGTTCGCCCGTACCTGCGCAAGGACAAACGGATCTGCGTGATCATTTCCGACGCCATGCGCTATGAGATTGGTGACGAGCTGCTGGGCCTTATCCGGCAGGAAGATCGCTACAGCGCGGAGCTCGAGCCGGCTCTCTCGACCCTGCCCAGCTATACCCAGCTCGGTATGGCGGCGCTGCTGCCCAACAAGTCCTTGGCGATCGCCGACAACGATACCGGCACGGTGCTGGTGGATGGCCAAAGCTCACAGGGCACGGTCAACCGTACCAAAATCCTGCAGGCCGCTCTGGATGGGCGGGGGCAGGCCGTCAAGGCGGAAGATTTTATGCAGCTCAACCGTGAAGACAGCCGGGAGCTGCTCAAAGGTAATGATGTGCTGTACATCTACCACAACCGCATCGATCACACCGGCGACAAGATGCACTCAGAGGGGCAGGCCTTTGAAGCCGCAGAACAAACCCTGGGGGATCTGATTCGTCTGATCAAGAAGCTCACGGCGGCCAACGCCAATAACCTGCTGATCACCGCTGACCATGGCTTTATTTACCAGAACCGTGAGCTGGATGAGAGTGATTTCCTGGGCGATGTCGTTTCTGGCGATGATATTCGCTACCGGGACCGTCGGTTCGTGCTGGGTAAGGGGCTGTCCCCCTCTCCGGCTTTCCATCACTTCTCGTCCGAGCAGCTTGGGCTGGATGGAGATATGGAAGTGCAGATTCCCAAGTCCATCAACCGGCTGCGCCTTAAAGGCTCTGGCAGCCGCTTTGTGCATGGCGGCGCGTCTCTTCAGGAAGTGGTGATTCCGGTTTTGAAGGTCAACAAGAAGCGCCAGAGCGATGTCAGCGCCGTTGAGGTGGACATCCTGCGTGGGGCCAGCTCAGTAATCACTTCCGGCCAACTGGCCGTCACCTTGTATCAGTCCGGACCGGTTACCGAGAAAGTACAGCCTCGCCACCTGCGGGCCGGGATTTATACCCAGTCTGGGGAGTTGATTTCGGACAGTCACGAACTGTCGTTTGACCTGACCTCGGAGAACCCCCGCGAGCGGGAGCTTCAGGTGCGCTTTGTGCTCAGCCGCAAGGCGGACGAGGCCAACGGCCAGGAGGTCTTTCTAAAGCTGGAAGAACAGCACGCCGGCACCTCCCACTACAAGGAATACAAGTCGCTCAGGTATTTGATGCGGCGGTCCTTTACCAGCGATTTTGATTTTTGAGTTGTCAGTCGGCAGTTATCAGTTTTCAGTAAAGGAAAAATTGATGAAATTTGAAGACATGGAAGTTTGGAAGCGATCAGCACGCCTTTCGGCTGATCTTTATAAATCGTTGAGTGATTGCAGAGACTTTGGCTTCAAGGATCAGATTACGCGCTCAGGTTTATCTATTCCGAGTAATATTGCGGAAGGTTCGGAGAGAAGCTCAGGGAGAGACTTTATTCGATTTTTGCAATACGCAAAGGGTTCATGTGGCGAGTTAAGGACACAGGTCTATATTGGCGTGGATATTGGCTATATCAATAAAGATCAAGGGAGTGCGTGGATTCGAGAAACACGGGAAATATCGGCGATGTTGGTAGGATTTGTCAACTCAATTCAAAAACAACTGACAACTGAAGGCTGAAAACTGATGACTTCCCTGGACCAAAAGATCAACGAACACTTCCCCGGGCTGGTGGTGCGCAAAGACCTGGTGAAAACGGTCAAGGGCAACGCCATCGTCCCCTCATATGTGCTGGAGTATCTGCTTGGCCAGTACTGCGCCACTAACGACGAGGCTACGATTCAGACCGGTATCGAGACGGTCAAGGAGATTCTGGCCAAGCACTATGTCCACCGTAATGAAGCCGGATTGGTGCGCTCTAATATCAAGGAAAAGGGGCGCTACAAGGTCATCGACAAGATCAGCGTGGCCCTGAATGAGAAGACGGATGCCTACGAGGCGCAGTTCTCCAACCTGGGGATCAAGAAAGTGTTGGTGGACTCGGGAACCGTGAAGGCCCACCCCAAACTGCTGGTAAGCGGCGTCTGGTGCATCGCGGATATCGAATACGTATTTTCTGAAGACCAGAACGCCAGCCCCTGGATCCTGTCCACTCTCAAGCCGATTCAGCTATCTCACTTCGACTACGACGCCTACGTTGCCGCGCGGCAGCAGTTCAGCACCGATGAGTGGATTGACCTGCTGATCCAGAGTATCGGCTTTAACCCGGATATGTTCGGACGGCGCAGCAAGCTAACCCAGCTGGTCCGCTTGATTCCGTTCTGCGAGCGGAACTACAACCTGATCGAACTTGGCCCCAAGGGGACGGGTAAATCCCACGTTTACTCCGAGTTTTCGCCCCATGGGATCCTGGTATCGGGTGGTGAAGTCTCTGTACCCAAGCTGTTTGTGAATAACTCCAGCGGCAAGATAGGCCTGGTGGGGTACTGGGATTGCGTGGCCTTCGACGAGTTCGCCGGCAAGCAGAAACGCGTCGATAAAGCACTGGTCGACATCATGAAGAACTACATGGCCAACAAGTCCTTCTCCCGGGGCGTGGAAACCCTGGGCGCCGAGGCGTCCATGGTGTTCGTGGGGAACACACGTCATACCGTGCCTTACATGCTGAAGCATTCGGACCTGTTCGATGAGCTGCCGGACAAGTTCTACGATTCTGCCTTTCTGGACCGAATCCACTTCTACATCCCCGGGTGGGAGGTCGATATCATCCGGGGCGAGATGTTCTCCGACGGCTATGGCTTCGTGGTGGACTATCTTGCAGAAATCCTGCGCTCGATGCGGAACTATGATTATTCCGATCAGTACCGCGAGCACTTTACTCTTTCTTCGGATATCTCGACCCGAGACCGGGACGGTATCAACAAGACCTTTTCCGGCTTGATGAAAATCCTGTTCCCCCAGGGGGGAGCAACCAAGGAAGAGGTTGAAGAAGTGCTGCGTTTTGCCATCGAGGGGCGCAAGCGGGTCAAGGACCAATTACAGCGGATTGATACCACCTATGGTGAAGTACGCTTTTCCTACCAAGATCAGCAGGGCCAGGAAATACTGGTCACGACACTTGAGGAAGAAGAGTACCCGGGTTACTACCATCAGACAGTGTCTACTCCTGATGACGGGAGATTAGAGCCCGAGTCAGCAGCAGACGTTAAAGGTGGCGAGCCCAAAGAGCCCCACGCCTCTGAACCCGCGCTGGAGGAAAAGCACCTGACCTTCCAGGAAAATCAAAAAGGCATCTCATTCGACGGTTTGTTTGGCGCATACCTGAAGGGAGCCAACAAGATCACCGTCACAGATCCCTACATCCGGCTTTTCTACCAGATCCGCAATTTCATGGAGTTTCTTGAAGCCATCGTGAAGAACAAGGCCGAAGAGGATGAAGTGGCGGTTCACCTCGTCACCGTCCGGGACGAGTTCAAGGGTGATCTGCAAGACGAGAGTTTTGAAAAAATCCAGGAATCCGCTCGCACCGTAGGCATCGACTTCACCTGGGAGTTTGACGAAAGCGGCACCATTCACGCCCGCCATATCGTCACTGATCATGGCTGGAAAATATCACTGGATAGAGGGCTGGACATCTTTCAGCACTACGAGATGAACGATGCTTTCGCTTTCGCGAATCGCCTGCAGAAGTTTAGGTCGAGCAAGGCCTTTGAAGTCACGTTTATAAAACAAGGGTGAATTTTATTGCTTCCTTATTAGTGGGGGCTCGTACTGAAAAACACAAAAAAAGAAGGCCTTGGCGCCTTCTTGTTTATGAACGGGGCTATTCCGCCCCGCTCACTTTTGCCGAAAGTGCCTCTTTCAGGCCGGATGATTGCTTGGACGCACTGGGGTCTTGGTTGGCCTCATTGCGATAAAACTCCTCCGTAACCTGCAACCCCTCATCCTCTGAATATTCGAACTGCGCATTCATCAGGCCTGCCTGAGCAACCTTGTCTAACTCGGCCTGATTGATTCCCAGATTCACCTGAGCCTGGGCTTCTTCCCTGGCATGGGTGACAGCCTCTTTCATGGATTGTTCTGCACGTAGGGTCAGATCCACGTAGTAGATCGGTGCCCGGTGACTCTGGGTGGTGCTTTTGCCGCGCAGCTTCAGCTCCAGAGGCAGGGTGGCCAGGTTGCCGCCACTGATGGCGTGGAAGTAGCGCAGCCGTGCGGTCAGGGTCCGAATGCTGTTGTAGCCGGTGGTCCGGAACACAAAGCAGCCCAGGTCATCCTCACCAATCCGGACGTACAGCCGGCCATAAGGCTTGCACAGCCCATGGCTGCCGTAGTCGCACAGATCCGGCGATGGGCAGGGCAGGGATTCCAGGCCGTTCTCGGTATGACGCCGGCAGGCTTCCCCATCACCGGCACACAGCGGCCTGCCGCTCTTGCGCTCGAAGAAGGTGTATTCGGCCCGTAGGTTCAGTTCTGGATCATTGAAGGGCAGGGTGACGGGAATGCTGCGCAGTTTCTTGCCCTGTACCTCCTGGCGAAGGGCTTCATCCAGCGGGTGCGGTAGCCAGCCGTCCCGGGTCTGTATCTGGGTGGTGATGGTGAATTGGTCGTCTTTCTCCGGCAGACGCTTGCCGTTCTTCTCCACTACGCGACCGATGCTAATGCGGCCAATGACGGGTGGGGTAATCGCGAGTCCTTTAATCATGGGATTCTCCTGATGAATAGCTGACATAAACGCAGCCGGGCAGTGCCCGGCTGTTATGCCGTGGGTCTTAGGGATTAGGCGTTAGGGCGCACCAGGAAGCGACGACTCCCTGCTTTGTACTTGGGGTAGTGCTTGAGCAGATCCGGCTGGTCCTGCAGCAGGGCCTTGGTGTCCAGGCTGGTGGAGTCCTTGCTGCGCTTCCAGGTTACAGAGCCCTCCGTGAAGGTGGCCTTGCTGGCCAGCCCCATGGTTTTCTGGATACGCTGTTTGAGGGTGGATTCCCGCTCGGTCAGTCGGCCCAGGGTGTCACGCAGATCCAGCAGCTCATTGAAGTCGCCCTCCATAGCCGGGTTATCCGTGAGATCCACAGTTTCCCCTTTGTCCTGGGGGTAGAGGGCTTGCAGGGCGTTTCCGGCAGAGTCGGAGCCATCCGGGTCCGGTGGGGTATCCGCTTCCACCAACTGCCAGAACTCCCGCTCCAGCTCGTACAGATGGGCGATCAACGCTTCATCCCGCTCAATGCGGTGAATCTGCAACTCTTGCCCACAGATCAGCACGGCCACATCGGCAGCCTGCTTACCGGTAACCGCCATCTGATGCTGCACCTGACACTGGATGTACTCGGGAACCCCGCCCGCCCAGAGCTTGGCCCCGTACTGTCCCGTGGTCTTGCATTCGAGTATCTGTACGTCGTCGTTACCGACCACGGCGTAATCCAGGTTGGCGAGCATCCAGGGCTTGTCGTCATCCGGGTGCTGCAGCACGGCATTCACTCGCCGTACCTTGTTGCCGGTGATCTTGGCGTAAGCCTCGGCCACCTTCGGCTCCAGCAGGGTGCCCCAGTACAGAGGGGATTGAATGTCATCAGGATCAGGGGCGGGTAACAGACCATCCCGCCCGGTCTTGATCATCCACAGTTCCAGCGGGGACTGGTACGGGCTGATACCTACAGCCGCAGCGGCATCACTGGCACCGATGCCTTGCTTGCGGATCTTCAGCCAGTCTTTGCGGTTCATGCGTTTGGTAGAGACCAGGCGCAGGGCAGGGCGCTGGCCAGGTGTGGTGCTTTTCGGTTGTGCCATGAGAATGCTCCAGACAAAGAAAAGCCCCGGCACAGTGGCCGGGGCTAGGGGTAAGGAATGAAAGTTGAACGAGGGCGATAGCCAAATGCCATTATGTGGCGCGACCTGAAGAGGAAGGGGCTTCCTCGCCAATCTCGAAGAAGTCATTCACCAGTGCTTCGATATAACGCTCAGCCTGCTTGTTGCTTGGCAGATGGCCAGTAGTGAGCAGTTGCTCACCCAGCCACTCGCCTAACTCGCTGACCACTTCGTACTCGAAGATGCCGGGGCGGCCACGGGGCTGATACCAGATGTGGGAGACCGTCTGCCA